>JAIKVQ010000055.1 GCA_024685565.1 Bacillota bacterium | reverse complement strand
CACTGCGCTTCGTCCGTTGAATTTGATATATACAGGGTCTGAGGATACACATACTCTGATTTTTCCGTCCCCGTCATCGTCAGTCTTTTGCTCCTCATAGCCTACCATATCCATATAAGTTACCTTATCTGCAACAAGCTCTGCATAGCATTGCTTCTGACTCCATAGCACCGCAACATCATTTCCCGCTCCGTCATCAAAAAGATAACCCTTTGTTTCATCATTCAGATTTGCTATTTCTCCCTTGATTATGCCCTTTCCAAGTGCATAAGTCATCGCACTTAATGAGGAATACATAGGATACGGCAGCCATTCCGGACTTGCAAAATAGCCGTAGTTCTTTCCGTTTTCAAGATACGGTCTTGTAGTGAATGAGAACACCTTGCTTGAGCCGTTTGCAATATGTGTTATTGTTTTCTTTACCACGTGTCCCGCTGTGTCAAGAAGCAAACCGTTCTCAATATGCGTTTCATCGCTTGCTATTCTCACAGGTGTTCCGACCTCTGTTCCCCATACAGGCATATATTCGTCACCGTAAGCATTTGCGGCATTTACGCCTGATGAAAGCCTTAAAAGGCCGTCATCGTGTGTGTGATAATTGTACGCAGCACTGTATTTTGTTATATCGTTCTGAAGAGCCCATACAATAAAGCCCTTTTCACTGCTTGCCGCCCAGCCGTTCATAACAGCCAAGGGATTAGCAAGTGTGGAATCCGCAATACCGATTGCCGCCGCCTTTGTAAATGCGGCAAAGTTATCCGCTGTACCTGTGGTACTGTAAAATCCTATGTCGATTTCGTTCAAAATTTCAATAGCTTCTGCATATCCGCCGTTTGCTTTGCTTATTTTTTTCCAATTATTATATATGGAAAGCAAATCTGATGTGAATGCCATATAAGCCGGCGTCGAAACCGACAGATTATATCTTAATGCATTCCCATCATGATAGGAACTTTCGTCTATACCGTACTGATGAAATGTACGCTTAACCTGCGGGTCGCCCTTTGCAAGCCAGCCCTCGCCGACATTTCTTACATAGGTAATTCCCGCACGGGACATAGCCTGTGCCAAAGGCGCTGCATCATTTCTTAAAAGCGAATCGTATTCCGATGCGGCAACGCCGGCAAACGGAGTACTATCGTACTTTTTGCGCTTTTGCGTGGATTGCAGAACAGAAAATGCCACATAGTTATCAAGCGGCGTTTTTCCGCTGTAAATGTTTATTTTATACCAACCTATTTTAAAATTTCCCAAATCAAGCGTAGCTACCTTTTTCCCTACAGGTATTGTGAAAACACCGTCTGTAACCTGTCTGTCCCATACATCCTTTACTTCAAACCGGTAGGAGGTAATGCTCTGTGTGCTGTTTGCAAATTTAAAATCCAATTTTATCGGCTCATTTTCACAGAAAACTCCGATTTTTGAGCCTTGAAACTCTACCGAATCCAACACTGCAACATCTGCGGCATAGACAGTTATGCCCGAAAAAGCACATAAAAGCTGTAATAAAGCTAATAAAAAGGCTATTTTTTTCATAACTCTCCTCCGATAACATATTTAGAATATATGGCTCTGTTATTATTACTGCCGCTCAGTATAAATATGGCAATTTTCTGTGTTCCGCTCATGCTTACGTCATTAACTGTAACAGTTTGTGTATCGTCCTTTGAAACAGCCGGTATCACGCAGTCATTAGCAGATGCTATCGAAGTAGGTACCCCGTCAACCGTATCATAAACAATCGCAATCACCTTATCGCCGCCCACATAATTCTCTAATGCACTGATTTTTACATCAACATTGCCAGTTCCGCTATATGAGGCATTGCTTATCCAGATACCTTCCTCTGATACAACGGTAATCTCTTTTTTAAGCTCATATTCATTGCCCTTCATATCGGTAAGTCTTACCGTGAGCATAGTTTTTCCGCAATTAGCCGCAAAGAGCTTATTGTCTTGCCATATTACAATTCTTGCGTCATCGGCAATAACGGACACATTCGTAAAAAGTCCTATGCCAAACTCGCTGTTATCACCGTTCATTACGGAAATAACTGCATTTTCGCCCTTTTTCCGCTTTTCGTCAAACTTCAAGGCAGGGTTTGTGAGCGCAACCACAGGCGTCAGTTCGAAGTAATCGAGTGCCGCCTGCAATATTCCGTTCGGCGCATCTGCATCGTTAACTTTCCAATACAGTATGTTAACTCCCGCGTCTAAATGAATAGTTCCACAGTCATATTTCTTAAAAAGGCTTTTCATAAAGGTTGTTGTAATATCCTCGCCCTGTATATAAGTCGATACGGAATTTTTCACCGTGTTCACATAAAAGCTCCAGTCGCTTGTGTAGGTCTGTGACCTTAATGTTGCAACTGCATCAAGTTTATAATCGCCTTCCTCCGCTACATTCAATGTGTATCCTATGACAAATTCCTTTCCGCCGTAATTTGAAGGATTAAAGCTTACATAGTTTACAGCCCTTCGCCCGTCATCAGGGTCGTTCATTTTTCTTATATTCGGCGTAACCGTTGCACCTGTGTATGACTCACCCTCAATTTTTGTAAGTTCTGTCGCAGAAACGGGTATCATTGGCGAAGGTGACAGCTCAATATAGTCAAGCGCCGCCCATATAAAATTTCTGCCAGATGCTTTGCCAAAGCTCCAGTATAATGTATTTTCGCCCGCATCAAGATAAATTCTTCCGCAGTCATATACATCTCCTCCGCTAGTACCTATACCCCATACTTGGAAATTTGTGTTCAATCCAGTATAGCTGTTGGGTGCGTTTGAAATGTTGTTTACATAAATTGTCCAATCGCTGTAGTTTGAATTTCCTCTCACTGAACCTGCCGCTTTAATTCCGTAATAGCCTGCCACTGAAACATTTAATGTATATGATACCGCATACTTGGTAGCTGATGTTTCGGCAACATCTCTTATCCATACACCGTGAGCAGCACCATATGCACTACCGTTTATTTGCGCCGTTTCTACACTTGCGTGCGTGGACTCCGTATAGTCTTCGCCCTCTACCCTTGTTATTTCCGTTGCAGATACGGTATGCGCTGTTTCAGCCGTAACGCTTGCAGGTAACGCCGACAAAATAAGCATAACTGTCAGAAATAGCGAAATATATTTACAAATTGATTTTTTCATTCTTTCTACCTTTTCTTTCCCTAAAAAAGCATATTCTCCCCATATCGGATTTTATCCGATATGGGGAATTTTCCTATTTTACCTTCACGCAAACGGGATCGCATACAGGCTCCATATCTTCCACATACCATACAAATATTTCCACTATATCGCCCGCTGTGGTTGTCAATGCCTCAGAGATACTTTGTGTTCCTGTACCTGCTCCAACATCAACGGTCTTTACACTCTTCATATTATTATGTTCATATACTACAATGCAAGCCCTTGCTGCGCCTTTTAACGGACTGTTCTTAGTAATTTTTGCCGTAAATGTACCGTCTGAAACCTCCGCATCGCTGATATACAATATATCGGAGGTATTAACCGTAATATTTGCCTGTGCCAATATCCCCTCGCTGATTACATATTTTTTAACAAGAGCTTCAATTGTCACAGTTCCCGCGCCTGTTGCCGTAATTTTACCGTTACCGTCAACTATTGCAACAGACTCCTTATCTGAGGAATATGTAACCATATACATATCGTCAATATTAACTCCGCTTAAGGTAATATTGCTATTTCCGCCCACATCCAGAGTACTGCTTGTGCTTATTGAAACACTCAAAGGCTCTGTCATTTTTGTGAGCTTAACATAATCTGCCGCCGCGCCCTCGCTGTCGCCGTTTAAAGAAACAGTTACAGTATGACTGCCCGATGTCAGACTTACACCGCTCGACAACACATAGGTATCATACGGATACAAGCTGCCTGCAAAGTATGAGCCATCATTTGTCTTAATTGTTGATGCACTTCCCAAAGTAATTGCATCGCCGTCATCAAATTTAACGCTTACCCTGCCGTTTG
>JAIKVQ010000024.1 GCA_024685565.1 Bacillota bacterium | reverse complement strand
TATTGAATTCAATATGCAGTATTTCAAAACCGGACGGGACAAGCTCCCTGACGGTATGTATGATATGCTTGTCACGGTTTATGAAGAAAAGGCTGACGGTCAAAGGCTCAAAACCTATGATGAACAAAAGGGCTGTGAGGTTGTAATAAAGCGTAACGCACCGCCTGTACCTGTAATAATGGCAGAAGACGGATATGTTACGATAGACTATCCTTATGAAACTCTCGCAGGAAGCCTTAACAGCGACAAGGTAAAGGCAAGGTATGTGAAAAAGTATAAATGCTCAAAGCATGACGAATATGCACCGTATAAGACATATACGGGAAGATTTGCACAAGACAACTTTACTGTAACCGCAACTTACACAGATATTGCGGGAAACACATCTGTTTCATCAAAACGCATATTTAAAGACAGTACGGACGGTGTTGGTACTGTTGAATTTACCCACGACGGCAATAACGCAACTGTTGAGGAATCAAGAATTGCAAATGTCTACTATATCGGAATACGCCGAAAAGGCGAGAAAGGAATAAATTCGGAAATATTTGATGTTCTGGATTGAGGTGGTGTAGTATGAAAAAAATACTTTGTTTTGTTTTAACAGCCCTATTTATACTAAATAGCACTGCCTACGCCTATGATGCGTACAGCGTGTTTTTTACAGGACATAATACTGAAGCGCAAAAGGGCATTATTTATATAGATAAAATACTGAAACCTTTTGCAGATAGGTATGTCGTTGAAAAAACACGGGATATAGATATTTCTGAAATAGACAAGTTTTATGAAGAATTGTCAAAACCGCTTACTGTAGATGAGCTTGATAATGGGAAAAGTGATTTTGATTTTTCTAAAGTTGCATCGACAGAGCTTAAACGGAAAACAGAGTTTTTTAAAACACTTGGCGGACTTTCGGGGTATAAAGCTGAATTTGTGCCGTTAGTCAGCTACAAGGTATATAGAAATATATCTGTAGTAGGCGGTTTTACGGTGTATGAAAAAACTCATACCGATCCGTATGAGGCATATTGGCAATGTGTATGTACTATTGAGGATTTGACAAAAGAAATTGTAAACTATAACGCAAGAATAAAACTTGTCGAGAAGGTTAGAAATCTAAATGATATGATTGACAACGACAATTCATTAAAAATCTTCATATTAGTTGACGGAAAAATCAATTCTGTCTGGGAAAAGTGATAAAAAAATGCGGAGGAAAAGAATGAAAAGAAAAATATCAAAAAAAGGACTTATAATTGCGGCAGTTTGCGTAACAGCGACTGCCGCAGCACTTATATCATTTGGACTTAGGGATAAGGACAATGTAAAGTATGTAACCGATGAGGACTTAAACGAGTACAGAAAGAATATAGGCGAAGATCTCGATGTTAAAAAAGCAATTGTCATATTCTTTGACACAAAAATGGAGGCAGATGAATTTGTCAAGAACCACGGAGATAGTAGTGAGCCGCAAAATCTTGGAATCGGTGCTGTACCGTATATGGAAGATGGGTACTATAATATTGTCGGAAAGCCTGTGTTAGAGGAAGTATTTGACATGCTCTCTGACGGTGAATATACAAAAGAACCGATAGAATACAGCGGTGTCTGGTGTTATCTGAAGAGATTAGAAATTCAAAAGCCGACAGATGAGGAAATAAAGGAAATGATAAAACAGGATCAAGAAGTAACGAAGGGAGGCTGAGTCTTATGAAAAAAACACTTTGTTTAATTATGTGTGTTATAACGATATTCACAATTATACCGAATGCATTAGCAAGTCCGCAGGAGGTTGACACTACAATTGAGGAATTCGAATTGTGGGCAATGTCGCCGTGTATTTCAGGCGGTATGTCAAGAGAGGAGCTTGCGTTCCAAAAGGCACTATATAAAGATTTTCTGTCAATTTTCCCGCTGCCAAAGCTTGGCGAAAGGTATGTGTTGGCAGGTACTTATGCGCCAATATACAATTCAGGGACAAGGGGCAAGACCACACTTTACGATTTTACATACTATCTGCTGTTTTTGACCGATGACGGATATGAGATCATTGACCGTATGTGGCTTTACAGTGACTATTATGACGGAACAATAAACTTTGCTGATGTTTCAGACTATATAACCGATGCACAGCCAGGCGACAAGCCACTATATATTTCTGCGCCGGGCGGTATTTACACAGGCGATTCGTCATGGGGGTGGTATTCGGAATATGTTGTTGTAACCGATAAGAAAAAACTTGTCTTGAAAGCAGAATCCAAACAAACTCGCACAATGTCGGTATATAACGGCTGTCTTTGGTGGACATATCCCAAAAGTACTGCCGGTACAACTATGATAAGACAGAGATTTGATGGATCAAGCTGTTCAAACGCTGGAAGCATATCCCTTACAGCAGAAGAAGCAACTGCTGCAAATGGGTTTATTAACTTTGAAAAACCGTTTAAGGACTCAAACGACAGAACATATTATTCAATGATGCCGAGCGAAGAAAGGTATTTCACTATCAGGCAGTTAGGAAACTACAATGCGGAAATAGGATTATTTAAACAGAACGGGAACTATGTCGAGAAGTTGAAAACGATAGAATTGTACACTCCTGACTGCTATTCAATCAATAATAATTATTTTAGCTATGTTGACAATCTTGATAAGAATTATTACAGAAATCAGGGATATTCCGTTCCATGCCTACTGATAAAGAATAATAACAAAAACTATATAATAACTGATACAGGAACAGTAGGATTTTTGAATCTTGATACATCAATTTATTATTCAACATCATATTTTCAGTTTGCAACTTATAACGGAAAGCTTGTAATTGTACGCTGCACAAACAGATCGTCGTATATTACGAGTACAGATGAGAATGGAAATTCAATATATTGTCAGGCTCTGAATTATGTTACAGTGAAGCCTGACGGAACGGTTGAATTGGGAGAGGACATTATTCTTCCGACGCCTACTACAGCAGTTCCAAACGAAGGGCAAAATGGGTATTATTACTCATACACAAGCTTTAAGCAATGTACTGACATAAATGCTGTGCAGAAAATTAGGACAGAACAGTATTTCAAAAGAAAGAAAACGAATGTATTTCCGGACGGAAGAGTTGCAAGTGGGAGCTGGCGTTCAAACGGTGCGAATTATGAGTTCTGGTACTATATTTACCTTCCGGACGGCAGACTTTGTGCGACAGGTCCTACAGGATTTTATGCGGACTCGGATGCATATAACTACGATCCATTTATTATCGTAGAAAATGACAGCAAATTCGTTGTCGGAAATACAAAACCGATAGACGACCATATCCGTGAGTTTTACAGAGTGGCATCTATACAAAATACCGATACGGGCGAAGCGACGCTTGTGGGAGCAACTGTAGGGCGCAAGAACATATCATCAGAGATTGCTACAGATACAGAGCCGGTACAGAGCATAATTGACTTTTCAAAGGACGATTTGCCCATAGGCTTCAATGTAAGAGATAATGTAATTGATGCGGATAATTTTACGGTGGAGACAAGGGAACAGTTTAATAGCATAAGGCTTTCGGATATTGTAATACTCAAAAACGGAAAACAGCAAAGCGGAACTCAGAATACAGGAATTACTCTTGATGAGTTTAATATAGCATCATCCGATTTTGGGAATGCAAATATAAGGTTCTATACAAACGGTCAGAATTTCGGCTGGACAGCAAGCGACACAACAAATCTTAATGCAGGGATCTATAACAAGTATTTTGTTATAGGTGATAAGACGGTATATGTAACTGTCAAAATAGTTGATGTGCCGGATAACAGCGGGACTACAACGGTGGTGTTCTGATGATATATTTTGCTATATTTATGCTCGGTGCAAGTATTGGGAGCTTTTGCAATGTGATGCTTTCAAGAAGTGATTGGTATAAAGGTCGTTCTCATTGCGACTCGTGCGGATATATTCTTAAATGGTATGACTTGATACCTGTTTTGAGCTACAT
>JAIKVQ010000061.1 GCA_024685565.1 Bacillota bacterium | reverse complement strand
ACTATTCTCAATTTTTTCACTTCTCGTAGTGGTCGTACTGGTTATGATTATGTGTTACTCGCTCATCGAGAAGAGCGCAATTTTTCAGACAGACGATACTTGGAACAAGAAGAGTAATAACGACAGAGGTATGTACGAACTTGTACAATACCAAAAATTTGGATATTTGGAATTCGAAGATTATACTACCTTCGTAAAGAACAAATATATGGCACTTTACGGAGAGGATTATCATAAAGACGCTGAGTATCTTAAAGATAAGGCGGCAATTCAGGATTCTGAAACATTCCAGCAGAATCCTACGGTTCAGGAATTTGTTCAGAAATACTCTACAGGTGGATACTCCTTTAAGTATTTTGAACCCATGAAGTATAAGTCGGGAAAGATAAAGCCCGGAGGAAGCGCTTACCTTTTGGCAGTAAGAGATATCAGTGTATGGCTTAGATTGCCCAGATACATCGCTCACTTTATTTCAGTGGAAACTACCAAAGATGTTAAGGATGAGACTTTAACAGACAGATACATTCGTATTGAAAAGGACCCGTATTCAAACATGCCTGCAGTTGTAGGTTCGGGTACTCAGCATAAGTATCTCATTTATTTTGATAAGAAGTTTCCTTTCATACATCAGAACTGGTTGCATCTTAACTTAGGTACTTCTTATACAATGTACAGAGGTCAGGAAATATCATCAGTAATTTCTTCTCCCACAGGTGAACTAGCACCTACAAAGCAGCAGTATCCTAAGTTTATCGGAACGGATGAATATGTTGATACAGCCATAGATTTTCATTCACTTTCTTACAACAATGCAGAATTGAGTGAAGTTGAGCTTTCACAGTTTAACGATAAGTATACTGTTTATACATATAACAGAGACGGCCTTTCAATGCTTGGAAACTCATTTGTAATGGGTGTTATCGCAACTGCTCTTGCTTACCTTTTGGGTCTTCCCATAGGTAATATGATGGCAAGAAAGGTTGACGGTATCATTGATAGAATCGGTAATGCATTTATCGTATTTATCATGGCTGTACCTTCAGTAGGCTATATCTTTATTTTTGCGGCTATTATGACAAGAGCATTCGGGCTTCCTTATAAGTTTGCAAATGCAGAGACTAAGTTCTTGGCGTATGTACTTCCTACCCTTTCGCTTACGCTTCCTTCACTTGCAGGCCTTATGAAGTGGAACCGTCGTTATATGATTGACCAGATGAACTCTGATTACGTTAAGTTTGCAAGAGCTGAAGGTTTATCCGAAAAAGAGATTTACAACATACATATTTCAAGAAACGCCTTGATTTATATAGTTCATGGTATTCCCGGAAACATTCTTATGTCTTTGACCGGTGCATTCATTACAGAAACTGTTTACTCTGTACCCGGTGTAGGACGTTTGCTTATTAATGCCATCGGACAGCACGATAACGGCGTAGTTGTGGCATTAACCGTATTCTATACATCGTTGTCACTTATTTCGGTAATTTTGGGTGATTTGTTACTTGCTAAGGTAGATCCCAGAATTTCGTTATCAGCAGATAAAGGAGGCGGAAGATAATGGCAGAAAATATTAACTTGTCTCCTGAAAATGAAGATGAACTTTTTAGATTTTTGCGTGAGGATGAAAAGGTTTCATCCGAGAAGATTATCGCACCCAGATACTCATACTGGAAATCAGTGTTTAGAGTATTCTTTAGAAAGAAATTAAATATCTTTTTGATAGTAGCATTTGTGATTTTGATGATTTGTGCTTTTGTGTTGCCTCATTTCTTTGAGTACAACATAATGGAAAATGTTGCGGATGCGACAACTTACAGCATGCGACCCTCAGAAGCAATTGCGCGTTTCGGTGATCCCATTAAGTATTGCCTTGGTACAGGCCCTATGGGTAACTCAATTTTCTACGGTATTTTTGCTTCTGCAAGAACATCACTTTCACTTGCGTTCTTGTGTGCGGCAATCAACATGACAATCGGTATTGCCCTCGGTGCTTTCTGGGGATATTCAAAGAAGGCGGATGGCATTATCTTGGCTATTTACAATATCGTAGCTAACGTACCTTCACTTTTGCTTCAGGCCGTACTTATCTATGTTATCGGTTCAGGTTTCTGGAGCCTTGTAATTGCGTTTACATTGTTTGGATGGTTTTATGTGGCATATTTCTTTAGAATTCAGGTTATGATTATTCGTGACCGTGAGTATTCATTGGCATCAAGATGTCTAGGTACTCCTCTTTACAGAATTATTTCAAAGAACATTTTGCCCTTCTTAACATCAGTAATAGTAACTTTGCTTGCCAGTGAAATTCCCGGATATGTTAACTCCGAAGTATTCCTTTCATTCGCAGGACTTGGTCTTGGAGCTGCTGTTCCTTCACTCGGTCGTATGATTCAGAATGCTCAGAGTGCTTTCATCGCATATCCTTGGCAGTTCTGGCCTCCTATTTTTATGGCAAGTGCAATGACGTTGGTTTTGTATCTTTTGGGACAGGGACTTGCAGATGCATCCGATCCCAGAACACATATGTTATAAGTGAGGTGTGACATGAGTAATAATACAGATAAAAAAGTCCTCCTTTCGCTTAAGAACGTAGATGTAAAGTTCAACGTTAGAGGACGTGTGCTTTCAGCAATCAGAAATGTTTCTTTGGACATATATGAAAATGAATCTCTTGCAATTGTTGGTGAGTCAGGTTCAGGTAAGTCGGTTCGTACAAAGACCTTCGCCGGCATGCTTGATTCAAACGGATATGTTTCAAACGGTTCTATCGTGCTTGCAGATGACGAGATTTCGAAGACCGATGTAAAGCTTACAAGCAGAAATAAGCTTATTGTTAAAATCGTTAATAAGAAGTTAAATAAATTCTCAGTCTTGGAAAGAGGTGCTGCTGAATATAACAAGATTCAGGAATTAAAGAACGAGCTTAAGCACGTTGATTCTCTTTCCGAAGATGAAGAAGCTCAATTTGCAGCAAATGAAAAGAGACTTAAGGATAGCATTGTTGATTCAAACAACTATCTTATGACTCTTGATAAAAAGATTGCGGAAGATGTTCCTGAAATCGCTAAGACCAAGGAAAAGATTGAAAACCTTGAAAAAGAGTTAAAGGAACTTCTTGAAAAAAAAGAGCAGCTTTTAAAAGAAAAGAGAGAAGCTTTTAAAGCTGACAGCGCTAAGAGAGAAAAGATTAAAAAAGAA
>JAIKVQ010000203.1 GCA_024685565.1 Bacillota bacterium | reverse complement strand
GGCATTCTCTGAAACCCTTCAAGTCACCTTGCAGAGAGTGATCGTTATATTGCTCCGGCAATTTATCCCCTTTTGCCAAAATGCGGATTACATTATCGAGTAAATCAATGTTAAGTCCGCGCTTTAAAGCCGTTTTGTAATCTTTCTTGAATCTGGATGTCCAGATGACTTTAAGGCTCATTTCTTCAGCTCCTTCAATGCATCCTCGACATCATATCCCTTAATTGAGGGATCAGCCGACATTCGTTTTGCTTCGAGTATTGCAGCAACGGTTTCTGCGTTGGGAGTATTTATTGTAATATCAAAAGGAATACAACCCTCTCTGACTGATTGACGCAGAAAAATATTAAATGCGGTAGTCATATTCATACCGAGCTGAGAAAAAAGACTGTCCGCCTGCGCTTTCAGGTCGCTGTCAATGCGAAAGCTGACATTTGAAATTCTTGATGCCATATATAACACTCCTTTCTTTCATGATGATTATAGCACAAATAAACGCTGATGTCAATACAATATAACGCATTTTGCGTTAATTACATAATATTATATGCAAGAAGGGGGATTTCTATGCCATATAAACCAAAGCGTCCGTGTTCACGCCTCGGAAGCCCCAGACTTACCGACGGACGATTCTGTGAGGAATTTGTAAAAGCGGAGGTGCATTTATCAAAATGAATGATAACGCAGTATAAAAATGAAAATGTTTATCACTATCATCAAAATTATGCACTTTGTTTTGCCGATTCTGTAAAATGTGGCACAAATTAATGGTACGCCAAAATAAATATAATGATTGCATAATAAAAAATCTTGCTATAATATAATTCTTATGTTATAATGTGCTTGAAATTGGAGGCACGATAGGATAGCTCTCGAAAAAAGCATAGTTATATGCTGTGTACATTATAAAATGCGAGGAGGTTTTTAGATTGAATACAGCAGAAGAATACATATTTGAACAGCATCTCAAGAATTTGAACACTAAATGGGAAGATTTTTCAAGAGAAATAAAGGACATTCAAACACCTGATACATTCAGCATACTTTATGCGGCGGATATTCATTACATAAGAAAGTATGCAATGCTTGTGCCGGCATATTACAAAGTAAAAGAGATGGTGGAATTTTCAAAGTATGTTGGATTTGATTTGTTCGCGCTTGCAGGGGATATTGTGGACGGGAACACCACATTAAAAAGGCAAAAAAGAGATTTATATGATATTATGGGGCTTGTAAGAGAAGCCAAAACGACTTCTGTGGTAATATCAAAAGGAAATCATGATGATTGCTCTTGGTATGCTTATGAAAACGGATTGGGGATCGAGGCAACGATTTCCCCTGAACTGTGGTATTCGTATGCGGTAAATCCGATACGCGTTCAGTATCCCATAAATATTGACGAAAACAATATAGCCGGAGGGTATTATTACATGGACTATCCGCTCCATAAAATACGCGTGATTAACCTAAACACAAATGATACACCGTATGTGTTAAATGATGACGGAACATTCAAAAAAGAGTATTGCGGACAATGGTGTCTCGGACTAAGCGAAAAACAGCTTGTTTGGCTCAGCAATGTCTTGAAATTTACTGATGAGGGTTGGTCGGTTCTTATTATGTCGCACAGCTTTTTGCTGGAAGGTATAAGCGGAAATGAAAAAATTTTGAACGGAAAATTGGCATGGGAAATCATATTAGGATATGCCAACAGAAAAAAGGGCACTGTAAAAAGCAGCGAAAAATACTGTGAGGCTACCGTGTCTTATGATTTTACCGACAACAAATCCCATGATATTCTGCCGTATTTTTGCGGGCATTCTCATAGAGATGAACAGCTTGTTCAAGATAATATTGTCGTAGTGTCAACTAAAAATGTATTGGGCAATTTACATAGGGAATGGGATAAAAGTGATGAAAAAATTGATGGCAGTTGGGATTGTATTCTTATAGACAAAAAAAAGAGATATGTACAAATAAAGCGATATGGTATCGAAAATGAAAATAGAGATATTCATTTTTAATACGCGGAAACTTGCCGAGTGGGTAGTGGAATACCGTTAGAAAGACGGCACAAAGTACTGGGAATTGAGGATAGTTCAGCAGGCGTTGTATCAATTAAGCTTGCAGACTTTTCCTGTCGCGGTATTTCGGACGGAATACAATTTATTATAATATCAAGGTGCAAAATCTATGAAAAAGAGAGTTTCACAAAATACTATTATAATTATGTGCTGGCTGATTTACAGTGCGGCATACATAGGAAGATATAGTTATAATTCAAATATTACGCTTATTATA
>JAIKVQ010000198.1 GCA_024685565.1 Bacillota bacterium | reverse complement strand
ATTGCTCAATCTGAAACAACGGTTTCATCAATTGAATTGTATCCCATACAAACACCGACAATTTATTGATATTTTCGGTATATATCGTGATATTTGCAGTATTATCGGCAATTGTGTTATAGCCAACATCAATCATTCTTCCTTCGCTGTCATATGCTGCGGCAATTGCTGTTTTTGTATTATACTCACTATTTACAAATACTGAAACCGTAGTATTGGAGTTCTCGCTTGAAACACTGTAATAAGGAAGTTCAAACATCGAGCCTTCATATTCAAATGTCACACTGTCAAAATATACATTTATAGCGTCTTGTGCATAACATCTGTAAACCAAAATTATATCATTAACACCAGCTGTTTTTACTAAATTTGTAATGTCAACATCACACCATTCGCCAAATTTACCGCCAATATCGGTATAATTTGCTCCTGACAAAATAGCGTTTTCACTATCATTATAAATTCGCACAAGAGGCGTCTTTGTCGGTGTATATTCACTTACATACATACGGAGAGTTACAGATTTGATATTGTCAAATTTCAGGCTTTTATCAAACTTCATTCCTACATCAACAATATACTTATCACTTCTCATATATGCATAACCGCTACCGCCTGCAGGCATATCATTTGTTTTAGATGACTTGTATATTTTAATATCGCTATTGTTGACCGTGCAGTCAAAATCATCGCCGTTAAAGTCATAAACTGTATTGTATGTTTCTTCAGCTTCGGAAGAATTTTCCTGCCAATAAATTATGTGTGGATTTGTTATTGTACCTGTATTGTCAAGTTCCATCGCCGTTCCGCCGATTACAGGCTCACCTGCTATCGCAGAAGAACCGACAATAGTGCCGTCCTCTTGTCGATAATTGCATCTATCATAAGTAGAGCTTTTTTGTCCGTATTGAAGCCGCACACCTTCATATACCACACTTGCGCTGTTACAATGCTCGTGACCAACAAAAATACTGTCCGCACCTAAGTTTTTAATACCGTTCCAAACATTATTGTTCGCATCAAACGGGGTTTTTAATTTTCTACCCAAATATCCAAAATCCCCCTCATCTCCGACTTCATCAAGATTTATCGGCCGTGCATCAGGAAAACCGTATTTTGAAAATGCTGTTTCGAATATCTGGGGCTGGATATGGAATGCAAACGATATTTTTGCATTCGGATACTCTCCTTTAATTATTTGCGCTTGAGTGGTGTACCATTCAATTTGGTCTTCTCCAAAGCCACAGCTCGTTTTGCTGTGTCCATTCGCTTTAGATTCATCACTCATATTTGCACAACCGTTCGAGTCAAGCATAAAAAACACTCGCTTGATTGTACCGTCCTGCCTTATACCCACCGTATAATTACCATTTCCTGTTAATGTACGCTGTTTAAAGAGACAGTATTCAGCATTTTCCAGTTGCTCGCATTGCCAGTCAACACCCTCATGAGATTCATTTTCATGATTGCCAAATATCGGTGCCCAGGGAATTTCAAAGCCTTCCATAAACTCCACAAGGTCAAGCATCGATTCTCCGGTATCGTCAAATTCGCCGTAAACAAGATCACCCGTAAGTAAAATTAAATCAGGATTATATCTTGTTATCACCTGCCTCATATACTTTTTATATTCTTCTTCCTTTGTGTCCTTTTTCCATCTTGCCGTTGAATCACGTCTGTCTTGAGTTCTCCCCTGACTTGTGTCTATTATCTGAGGATCGGTAAGCTGCAAAACTTTAACATCTCTGCCCGACTCAACATCTACCACAAAATCAACTACATCTTCTGAAGGAACTGTAAAATTTATATTTCGCTGTCCGCTTGTATATTCGTATGCATATGTGCGAGGATTTGAAGAAGCGTCTGTTGCGCTTATGTATCTGTTTGCAGTTACACTAAGCACCCCCTGCGCATCTTGCTCCCCATACTGAGGACGCGTCACAACACCTGAATTTGTAAGCACTGTGGTATTGTTTGAAGTATGCGTAAGGTAACTGCCAGCCGTTCCTCTTTTATGAAATACTATATTATCAGTAACACCTGCCGAACATTCTTGTTCTATCGCAGTTTTTTCTTCCTGCAAATCAAGTTTTGCGGCGGTTGTACTGACTTTTTCGGAAGACTCCGGAATTGACCAGTTCCAATCATGCGGTACAACTAAAACTACGTCTCCTACCACACAATGGTCGGTAGCATTATCTACATTTCTATGTGTATATTCAATGGTTAAGGTATGTCCGCCCGCTTCAATATATTTATTTTCCGCCATTTTATGCCACATAACTTTCATACCGTTCACGGTATATACGGCATTTGATGATACTGTATTTGTGGAAATTCTATTAGCGGAAGTACCCTGATAAGGTGCGTTATTATCAATGTCCCAATATGCTCTCGACAGCCATATCGTGTTGGCGTCACCCTTATCTATTGCTCCAAGGAAGTATAAATCATACTCTCCTGATTTCGTAACTGTGAAATCATAGTTGGTCTCAATAATTTTTTGGTCGCCATCACCAACATTTTTTGTGTATGCGTAAAGCAAAGATTTATTGCTTGCATCGTTATATGAACTTGTATCGCCCGTATAGTGCGGTATATCAAATCCACTTGCCGTTTTTTCACCCTCAAGCTCTATCCAATTGTATGAATGCAGCTCATTTGCCGTATCAGGCATTTCTGCACCGTTAGGAGTCCAGTTTAGCCTTGTAGGAACTATAGCAACACAATCAATTGCCGCTATTATCATATTATCTATATTTCTTTTTCCTACCTTATACACCAAAGAGTGATTTCCTGCTTCAAAGATATTGTTTACCCTTATCCGTTTCCAGAACAAATCAATATCGGTATCAACTGTATAAGGCTTGTTTGTGTTTCCAAAACCGCCGTAAAACTCCTGATTTATAGTTTCAAAACCCCCATCATCCCAGTTATATGCAGGTTTTGATATATAGTCGGCATCAGGATTTGAAATCAACGCCCAAACATCATAGCTTTCCTGCTTTTCTACGGTAAATTCAAAAGCGAGTGTCGCTGTTTTTGTGTTATCATCACTTATGTTTGTGCGTGTTAACATATATTCGCCTGTTGCACCGCTTCCCGCATTCATAGCAATATCGCCGCCTGTTGTACCATCCTCCGCCTCAAGCAATATGACTCCATCTGAGTTAGGCTCAAAGATTTTTGTCTCGGGAGCAAGAGTTATACCACTCGGCTTTACCTCCAATGACTTAGGCGCTATCACCACGCAGTCGAGTACATTCAGTATATATCCCGTGCCGCCTGTATCCATCGCCCTTTTTGTGACTTCATACTGTATTGTATGGTCACCGGCTGAAAAGGTATAGTCAAATTTCGCCCAATACACATTTTGACTTGAACCCGCAAGTGTAACATTATAAATAACTGCACTGTCCCGCTGATATCCGCTATAATTTGATATGCGTTTTGTTTCCCCGCCATCAATGCCAAAATACGGATATGATAAATGCGTCACATTCGGATTTGAAACCAACGCCCAAACTTCGTAGTCACCTGTCTGCGAGATATTGAAATTAAATGTAAGGCTCTTTTTTGTCCCTGTTGCCTGTCCCGACAAATTGACTTTCGTAGCCTTTCCGTTACTTTTTCCATTACTCGAGTATTCACTGAAGCCATTGTTTTCGGTGGCGTTCTCTGCCTCCATCCATACGATTCCGTCCTGTCTCTGCTGAAATGCCGCGTCAGCACAGACAACCGAAGCCGGCAATAGCGATGCAAGCATACACAATGACAAGAACAGGCTTTTAAGTCTCTTCATCATCTTTTCCCCCATCATTAAGCTTTAAAGGCAATCAACTAATAGCTGATACTGTCGGTATATGCCCTTATGCTTGTAGGCGAATCCCACAAGAACGCTCTTATTTTATGACCTGTTAAAGATGTGCCCGGAAGAACTATTGACACGGTAAGGTCTTGAAATTCAGATGTT
This sequence comes from Bacillota bacterium, assembly GCA_024685565.1. Lineage (GTDB taxonomy): Bacteria > Bacillota > Clostridia > UBA1381 > UBA1381 > UBA1738. The sequence continues at coordinate 1,708 of JAIKVQ010000198.1, read as the reverse complement.
AATGTGCAAGTGCTTATATCGCACTTAACTAAGTTATCCGCACTGTCATACAAGCCTACAGCAAGCATTGCCGACCTTGAATCAGAATCAGTTTTCTTTACGGATACAGTTGCATTTACCGTATTGCCCGATGTAAGACTTCCTGCCGTAATTTCAGAGTCGCCTGAGTATTTTGCCCTGTAATTCTTAAAGGATACCGGAAGCGGAACATCAACTAACAGATAATTTGTATCGCCTGCATCCATTTGCTCAGCCGTTGCGCTGTAAGAAGGTGTCCAGTTATATGCCGACGGCACGACCATTATTCTGTCGATTATATAAAGATTGTTGGTACCCTTTTCACCCATAAAATATTGGAAGTACGCCGTTCCCGCCCCGAAGGTCACCCCTGTATATACTCTGTTCCAATTCATATAGTTCGTCGTAACATATGACATACTGGTTTGATAACGGGTCGTTCCGCTCAGATTGCTTCTCGGTACATTTACTGTATCTGTTCCGTCTACGCTGCTGTAAAACAACTGCATCTGATTCATTTCTTCACCCGATGCGCCTGAAGCTGCTACTTTTGAAAGCACCCATACATCATACGCCTGATTGTCGGGTATGTCAGCATACCAGCCTATGCTTGGATTTGCGTCACTCGGATCGTTATAATTACCAACAACATATCCGCCGAATGCTCTGCCCTTGGAATATCGAGTAGTACCCGAACCCGACAAAATACCGTCCTCTGCTTCCATAATTATATCTCCGTTTGTATCAGCCGTAAATTCAGACGACTGAATTGACGGCGAATTAAAATCGGCAATTGATGTGGTCGCATTCGGCGTCCAGCCAAATGCTGACGGCACTATCATTATTCTGTCAATCATATAATAGTCCTGAGTTCCCTCTTCTGCTTTTGAGTATTCAAAGGATGTAGTTCCTGTACCGAATGATACACCTGCATACACTCTGTTCCATGCCATATTCACATCGATTGTTGTACGGAGTTTAGTTGAATAACAGCCTGTTTGACCTGTCTTTGGAACATATACCGTATCTGTGCCGTTTACACCACTGTAGGATAACTGCATCTGGTTAAATACACCGCCCGTGCCTGCTGTTACTGCAGACAGTACCCATACATCATATGCCTGATTGTCAGGTATATCCGAGCTCCAGCTTATCTTTTGAGTCGTACCTCTCGGCCAGTTTGTAGGGTTGGCAGCATTGTAACGATAGTAAGCAACCTCGCCTCCAAATGCTTCGGTTTTGGAAGTTGTTTTAACACCGGTTCCGGTAAATGTACAGTCCTCTGCTTCAACAATTATTACGCTGTTTCTATCTGTTGCATTTGCGACAGTTACAGGAATAAGCGACAATACCATACACAACACTAAAAACAAAACTTTTACCCTTTTCATAATTCATGCCCTCCTACATTATTTATTTTACCATACGGCAATATGGCGCACAATCTGTAACTTTTTCCAAATTGCACGACCTTACTTTATAAAAAGTATAACATTATAAAAAAATGCTTTCAAGTGCGCTTTTTTGCAAAAATTGCTTTTTTTGCATTTTATTTTTTTTTTTGAGCCGCTTAAATTATGACAGCATAAAAAAACATAGCAAATATTATACTGCTATGTTTTTGAGTTTCTTGGCATTCCGGTCATTATCGCAAGCAATTTTAGCAATATTTCACATGATTTTTTATTTG
>JAIKVQ010000035.1 GCA_024685565.1 Bacillota bacterium | reverse complement strand
TGGCGCGCGGCAAGAATTACCGAAAAAACATATATTACATCTACACGTGACTTAGGAGATTATGTTAATATTCATCCGCACCGCAAAATGGAGGTTGCAAAACAGCTATCAAATCAAATCCTTAATTATACTTATGGAATTGAAAATTATTGTGAATGTGCATCATATAAGGATTTTGAAATAAATGACGGAAAAGTGTATATCAGACTTAACAATGATGAGGGCTTTTTCGGATATGAAGACAGAAATATGAAAATCTGCGGAAGTGACGGTGTATTTAAACCTGCAAAGTCAGAGTATAAAAATGGACGGCTTGTTGTTTGGAACGATGATATCAAAGACCCAGAAAATGTCAGATATTGTTACAATTCGTATTTTGAAAAGGGAACATATTTTAACAAGTCGGGATTACCTCTTGCCCCATTCACAACAGAAAATATATAGGCGTTTTATGTCTTGACTTTTTTTATAGATCAAATAAAAAAGCTGATTGGAGGAACAAAAATGGCAAAAATGGTTAAATATTCTTATGAACAATTAAAAAAGTTTTGTACGGATGCGTTCTTAAAATTTGGGTTTACGGATGAGGAAAGCAGAATTATTGTTGATGTACTTTTAACAAGCGACCTTTATGGAATAGAATCTCATGGTATGCAAAGACTTGTAAGATACCATAAGGGCATTGAAAAGGGACTTATTAAAATTGATGCAAAACCTGAAATAGTATTTGATACGCCCGTTTCTGCAGTTATTGAAGGTCATGACGGAATGGGACAGCTTTTGGGATATAAGGCAATGAATATTGCCATTGAAAAGGCTAAAAAGACAGGTATGGCGGTAGTTACTGTCCGTAACTCAAATCACTACGGAATAGCTGGCTATTATGCAAAAATGGCGTGCAGAGAAGGTCTTATAGGTATGTCTATGACGAATTCCGAGGCTATAATGGTGCCGACCTTCGGTAAGAAAGCGATGCTCGGCAGTAATCCTATCGCAATAGCGATGCCGGCAGAGCCATATGATTTCTTCTTTGATGCATCAACTACAGTTGTAACAAGGGGTAAGCTTGAAATATATAATAAGCTTGGAAAGCCGCTTCCGGAAGGCTGGGCGCTTGACAAAAACGGAAAAGGCACAACAGATGCAGGAGATGTGCTTAAAAACATTGTCGCAAAAGCCGGAGGCGGAATTATGCCTCTTGGCGGAGAGACCGAACAAAGCGGAAGCCATAAGGGCTACGGCTACGGTATGTTCTGCGAGATATTTACTTCAATTTTGTCTATGGGACTGACATCAAATCATACGCATATAGGCGGAAAAGGCGGTACCTGTCACGGATTTATTGCCATAAATCCTGCTGTTTTCGGTGATAGCGAAGCTATAAAGGAACACCTTTCAACGCTCTTAAAAGAACTTCGTGAGTCTCCAAAGGCAGAAGGACAGGAGAGAATATATACACACGGAGAAAAAGAAGTATTTGCATATGAAGACAGAATGAAAAACGGCATAGATGTCAATATTGGCACACTTGCTGAAATGGTTGATTTGTGTAAATATCTTAATATGAATGTCGATGAATATTTAGGCAGTGAGGCATCAAGGCTGACGCTCCAAAAAAGCTCTTATGATATGTGAGGACAGAAAAATGGATATAAGACAAGAATCTTTAAAAAAGCATTATGAATGGCAGGGTAAAATTGAAGTTATTTCAAGGACCCCTGTAAAGAATAAAGAGCAATTATCCCTTGCATATACGCCTGGTGTTGCCGAGCCATGCCTTGAAATACAAAAAGACATAAATAAGTCATACGAGCTGACAAGACGGCATAATTTGGTTGCGGTTATAACCGACGGCAGTGCAATTTTAGGACTTGGAGATATAGGACCTGAGGCAGGTATGCCGGTTATGGAGGGGAAATGCGCGCTATTTAAGGAATTTGCCGATGTTGACGCATTTCCGCTTTGTATAAAAACACAAGATGTTGACGAGCTTGTCAGAACTATTTATCTTTTGTCCGGAAGCTTTGGCGGAATAAATCTTGAGGATATTGCAGCACCAAGATGCTTTGAGGTGGAGAGAAAATTAAAGGAAATATGCGATATTCCTGTGTTCCACGATGACCAGCACGGAACGGCAATAGTCGTTGCGGCGGCACTTTTGAATGCATTAAAGGTGGTAAAAAAAGATATTTCAAAAATAAAGGTTGTCATAAACGGCGCAGGGAGTGCAGGAACAGCTATAGGACTTCACCTAATGCGTCTTGGCATTAAAAATCTCATAATGGTTGATAAGTTCGGAATTATATGCAAGGGCGACGAAACGCTTTCAGACGCACACAAAGAACTTTCAAAAATAACAAACCGCGAGCATGTAAAAGGAAATCTTGCCGATGCTATGTGCAGCGCAGATGTGTTTATTGGTGTTTCTGCTCCTAATATCGTTTCGGAGGAAATGGTAGCATCTATGGCTGAGGGTGCAATAGTATTCCCAATGGCAAATCCAACGCCTGAAATTATGCCGGACCTTGCTAAAAAAGCAGGAGCGAAGGTAGTTGGAACCGGCAGAAGTGATTTTCCAAATCAAATCAACAATGTGCTTGCATTTCCGGGGATATTTAAGGGCGCACTATCTGTTAGGGCAAGCGATATAAACGAGGAAATGAAGATGGCAGCATCCTATGCGATAGCAGGTCTTGTATCAGATGAGGAGCTTTCAGAGGATTATATAATGCCAAAGGCGTTTGACGCGCGAGTAGGAAAAACTGTTGCGGAAGCTGTAGCAGAAGCGGCTAAGAGAAGCGGTGTTGCAAGAATTTTAGAATAAATGAGCATAAATTAATATATGAAAATAGATAATTTGCTTTAATAAAAATCCTTTTAGAAGCAACATACACATAACACTACAATATAAGATAATAAATTGCATTTATATTCTGTGATTTATTAACAAATGTTTTATTATGCGGAATTGAAATTATATTATAAATGGGGAATTGATTATGATAGAATTTTCGAAAGAATTAGTATTGAATGGCTTTGGCACCTATCTAAAATTAATACTTATACAATAGATAAAATAATATGACGAGGTATTAAACAGAGTGTTTTACTTGTCTAGTCTTAAACCTGACTTATTAAAAAAAGAAATATAGCTTTTTATAGTTTGTCGCATCTTATTGCGAAAAATGTTGATATAAGTTGTATTTTAATATTTAACAGCATAAATTGTCATTATACGGCGATTTGTGCTGTTTTTTTCTTTTCCGTAGCGGCTCTGCCGTTATTTTTTTTATTTAAATATGTGAAAAAAGGACGATTACGCAGAAGAAAACCATTTTTTGTTTCTAATACATATATTATATCGAAATTTAGTAGTATTAGAGCTCCTCCGCTCAAGAACTTTTTACAAAAGAGAATAGGAGGGACTAAAAAATGAAAAAAAATAAAAAAATTTTTCTAAATACATCAGAAAGTGATGTATTTAGGGTGTATAATAACATTACACGGGGATGTGATGACCTGTGAAAGAAAAATTAAGTGTTATTGAAAGGAGACGAAAGATACTTGATTATATTGCATACTACAAGCAAACAACCTGTATGGAATTATCCAAGGAATTTTTCGTATCTCTAAGTACTATTTGGAGAGATATTGTATTTATAAGCAGATATGAACCGATTTACTGCCAAAAAGGAAGGAAAGGCGGAGTGTTTATATTGCCTAACAATCACAATTTCAAATACTATCTTTCAGAGGAGGAGGAAATCCTTTTAATCAGTTTATTAGATAAAGTTGAGGAAAATAAAATTCCTATATTAAAGGGAATAATAATCAGATTTTCAAGAGGCACATTGTCTAATAAATAGTTTTGCACATTGACAAATGAATAGCCCCTTTTTAGCACAAAAGCTGTATGGCAAAAGCAGCACGGTAATCGGTACGCTACGATTCTGCAAAATCAGAGGAGCGATAAATACCGGATTATATGCCGATGACGGTAAAATCGGCTTGCGATGAAACATACAGTATAATGATACTTGTGTAAGCACCTCGCGGAGTACCCGGGAGAACAGATATGTTATGATGCCAAAACCTACGGCAGCTAAAAAGGGGCGGTATAAATTCAAAAACGCAAAAGAGGAAGTGATTTTATGAAAGTAACAAAATCGGTATATAAAAAACTTCTTGCAGAGTATCCCGAGGTAATGAGAGTTAACGAAGTTTGTGCTGCTTTGGGAGGAATATGCAGGTCAACTTGCTATAATCTCTTTAAGGAAAATAAATTACATGCTGTAAAATGCGGTAGGTCATATATAGTTGCGAAGTTAAATGTTATAGAGTATCTTATGAATGAAAATAACAAATCTTGCAAATGAAAAGTTAATTCCATATTTACAAAAGTATTTATTTATGTTAAAATCGAATCAACATATTGATAAGTGCTTTGTACCCAAAAAGGAGGTTTGATTTTTAAGGAGGTATAAGCAAATGAAAAAAGAATTTGATATTGATGTCAAGTCATATATCAGGCAGAAAAATGATAGTTTTTATGTAGTTCTGATTTACAAAAATATTGCAGGAAAGAGAAAAGAAAAATGGTTTCCAACAAAACTTCCTGTTCGAGGCAATAAGAAAAAGGCAGAAAGTATGGCAGATGACATACTTCGAAATTTTGTGATACCGGCGGAGGATTTGTATATAGGGCAGCGTATAGATACAAAAGCAACCAACGCAAAATTTCTCAACGCAGATAATACAAATGATGCTTTCCAAAACACTGCTATTGAAATTCCAAGGGAAAGACTAAGTGAATTGTCGTTAAATGTCTTGGGCAAGGAGCAGGTTGCAAATTTGTTGTTTTCAGACTATATAAAAATGTTTTTACCGGTTGTAAAGCGAAGGCAGATTGAAATAGTCACATATAATGGTTATGAGGCTAATGTAAAAAGTCCTATCGGACCGTATTTTAGCAAAAAGGCAATCAAATTAAAGGACTTAACAGGTAAGGATATTCAGGAATTCTATGATGAACAGCTAAGGCGTGTAAAACCTAATACAGTTATACACTATCATGCAATTATCAGGTTATCGCTATGCTATGCGAGAAAACAAGGATATATAACCGTTAATCCTATTGACGAAGTTGATAAGCCCGAAAAGAATCAGTATGTAGGAAAGTTTTACTCTGCAGAGGAACTAAAAAAGCTATTTGAAACAGTCAAAGATACATACCTTGAAATACCTGTTCTTATGGGTGGATTTTACGGACTTCGCAGAAGTGAATGCGTAGGCTTGAGATGGTCGGCGTTTGATTTTGAGGATAATATTTTCTATGTTAACCATACAGTTAATGTAGTGGTTGAAGATGGGAAGAAAAGGATTATCGCAAAAGACAGAGCAAAAACAAAGTCAAGCTTAAGAGCATTGCCTCTCAACGAGTCTGTAAAAACAAGATTGCTCGAATTAAAAGAGAAGCAAGAGCAATACATAAGAAAATTCAAATCGTCATATAACCGTGAATGGGACGATTATTTGATGGTAGATGAATTAGGTAATCTAATACTTCCGGACTATGTGACAGACGCATTTGCAAGGGTGTTGAGGAAGAATAATTTAAGAAAGATTCGTTTTCATGATTTGAGGCACACTTGTGCAACATTGCTTCTGAACAAGGGAAAGGGAACAGTAACAATAAAGGATATACAGCTTTGGCTTGGTCATAGTGACTTTGCAACAACGGCAAATATTTATTCTCATCTTGACGCAAGTTCAAAAATGGCATCACTCGGAACATTGTCAGATGCTGTTGAGCTATAAAAATGAGCTTCTTGCATCAACAAAAAGCTCATTGGCGGAGAAGGTGGGATTCGAACCCACGGTACCATCTCTGGTACACTCGATTTCGAGTCGAGGCCGTTATAACCACTTCGATACTTCTCCCAATTTATTTTAGCAATTCCAAAGATTGAATGTTTTTGGGAAAAACCTTTGGGAAATTGTTAAAAACTCATCTATTAAATTTTCAAAAAAACAAGCAATCAAGCGCGATTGAAGGAAAAGCCACATAAAAAATCCGACTTGATTTCGAGT
>JAIKVQ010000139.1 GCA_024685565.1 Bacillota bacterium | reverse complement strand
GATTTGACATTTAATGTAAGCAATAATACGGAAACTAAGGAAACCTTGATAAATGGACAGGGCGAACAGCATATTGATGTTCTTGTAAATAAGCTGCTTGCAAAATACGGTGTTGAGGTCAAATTAAATGCACCTACCGTTCCTTACAGAGAGACGATACGTTCTAAAGTCAAGGTTGAGGGAAAACATAAAAAGCAGTCGGGAGGACACGGTCAATACGGACACGTATGGATTGAATTTGAGCCTGGTGTTACGGAAGATATGACCTTTGAGGAAAAGGTATTTGGAGGAAGCGTTCCGAAAAACTACTTCCCTGCTGTTGAAAAAGGACTCCGCGATGCCTGTCAGCACGGAGTTTTGGCAGGGTATCCTGTCGTTAATTTGAAGGCAACACTTGTTGACGGCTCATATCACCCTGTTGACTCATCTGAAATGGCATTTAAGACAGCGGCGCAGATTGCCTATAAAGAGGGCTTAAAGCAGGCAAAACCCGTAATTTTGGAGCCTATCGGATACTTAAGGACGTATATTCCCGAGAGTATAATGGGAGATGTAATAGGAGATATAAATAAAAGGCGCGGTAAAGTTATGGGTATGGGCGAGAGCGAAAAAGAGGGACTAAACCTCGTTGAAGCAGAAGTGCCAATGTCCGAAATGTTTAAATATTCAACCGATTTACGTTCAATGAGCCAAGGAAGAGGAGTATTCGAGTTTGAATTCGTAAGATATGATGCAGCGCCTCAGGCAGTTGCCGATAAAGTTATTGCAGACGCTCAGAATAGAATTCAGTAGAGTACTGTTTGAATTTATACATTGTGACTAAAATAATTTTGGATTTTTGTTAAATTAGAATCTTTAAAAAGCTAATGCCATATGGTAGAATTTAAACGTATTGTAATAACATTTTGTTGGAAGCGAGGAATTTTTAATGGCAGATTTACAATTAAAACATATTTACAAGACATATTCGGGCGGAGTTACTGCCGTAAGTGATTTTTGTCTTGACATTGAGGACAAAGAGTTTATAGTGCTTGTTGGTCCTTCCGGTTGCGGAAAATCTACTACACTTCGTATGATTGCAGGTCTTGAAGAAATTACGGAAGGGGAACTCTATATAGGCGGAAAGCTTGTAAATGATGTAGCACCAAAGGACAGAGATATTGCAATGGTTTTCCAGAACTATGCACTTTATCCTCATATGACGGTGTTTGATAATATGGCGTTTGCATTAAAGCTTCGAAAGACACCTAAGGCTGAGATAAATGAGCGTGTTCATGAGGCTGCAAAGATACTTGATATTGAGCATTTGCTCGACAGAAAACCAAAGGCTTTGTCAGGCGGTCAAAGACAGCGTGTTGCACTGGGACGTGCGATAGTGCGTAGTCCTAAGGTATTTTTGATGGACGAACCTTTGTCAAACCTTGATGCTAAGTTAAGGGTTGCTATGAGAACAGAGATAAATAAACTTCATAAGAAATTGGAAACAACATTTATCTATGTAACTCATGACCAGACAGAAGCTATGACGATGGGTACAAGAATTATTGTTATGAAGGATGGTTTCATTCAGCAAGTGGATACGCCTACAAACCTTTACAATAAGCCTTGCAATATGTTTACTGCAGGATTTATAGGAAGTCCTCAGATGAACTTTATTGATGCCGTTCTTGAGAAGAAACAAGATGGTGCGTACCTTGAATTTAATGGGGAAAGCATTAAACTTCCCGAAGGCAAGGCGTCAAATCCTGCTCTTGAGCCTTATTTCGGAAAGACTGTAGTTTTGGGTATCAGACCCGAGGATTTGCACGATGAGGAGAGCTTCATAGCGTCTTCCGAGGGTGCTGTGGTTTCAGCCTATGTTGATGTTACCGAAATGATGGGTGCAGAGTACTACTTGTATCTGAAGATTGCAGGCAAACCGTTTACAGCAAGAGTAAATCAAAGAACAACTGCTAAAATGGGAGATACTATAAAGATTGCATTTGATACAAATAGAATTCATTTGTTTGATAAGGAAACGGAAAACACAATTATAAACTGATTAAAAAGAGAGCCGTAAGGTTCTCTTTTTTTTGCAAAATCTTTACAAAAACAATAAATAATGCTATAATTTGTCTGTATAATCGTATTTAAGGGGTGGTATTGTGGCAGAGAAAAAGGATAACTTGGAGGAAAACCCTCATAAAGATCACAGAAAACGCTTAAAGAAAAAGTTTCTCGACTTTGGGCTTGACGGTATAGAGGACCATGAACTTGTTGAGCTTTTACTTTTCTATGCAATACCCATCAAGAATACCAATGAAACAGCACATAGGCTTATACGTGAGTATGGCAGATTTAGTGACATTTTAGAGGCGGATATTACAACTCTTAAAGAAATTGAAGAGATAGGCGAACATTCTGCTATATTATTCAAACTTATTCTTGCCTGTGTAAATAAGTATATGAGTGAGCAGAACGATATAGTAAATGCTATGCTTACTCCAAAAAATATAGATAAATTTATAAAAAATCTGTTTTATGGACATACCAATGAAGTGGCATATGCACTTTTACTTGATAAAGATTGTATTGTAAAGAAAGTTAAAAAACTATCGGCAGGTACAGTCAATGCCGCACCGCTTTATCCGAGAGAGGTTGTTAAACTTGCGGTAAATGAGAAATATCCGTATATGATACTGGCGCATAACCACCCGAACGGCAATGCAATGCCATCGCAAAATGATTTAAAAATAACAAAGACTATTGAGCTTGCGCTCAATTTTGTAGAGGTAAGACTGGTTGACCACGTAATTGTTTCAGGAGAAAAGGTTATAAGTCTTGCAAGGAATTTTAACTTCTTTGAAAAAGAGTAGGTTAATAGCCTACTCGTTTTTTACCTTTATTATATATTCTACTCCCCAGTCAAAGGAATTTGTCTGCATATCCGCATTTATTCCGCCATCGCGCATAACATTTAACGCCCGTTTTATCGTGTTCGTAAAAACACGCAAATCCTGAAAAGTTTTAAGTTTCAAAGTTTGTTTTGCAGGCGAACGTGTTTTGAGCATACTCTTTACAAGCTCTTCTGCCTGAGAGACATTCAGCTTTTTTTCGTTTATTGTCCGTACAGCAAGAATTTGCGATTCCTCATCGCTTAGGTGAAGTAGTGCCCGTGCGTGCCGCTCTGAGAGTGCATATTCCGTTATAAGGCGCTTTGTCCTCGGATAAAGCCGCAGAAGCCTCAGCTTATTTGCTATTGTTGATTGTGATTTTCCGAGCTTTTTTGCGATTTCTTCCTGTGTCATACCCTGATTTCGGATAAGACTTTGATAACTTTCCGCTATTTCAAAAAAGCTCAGGTCATCTCGCTGTAAATTTTCCAAAAGAGCTAAAAGTGCTGATTTTTTCTCATCAACATTCAAAATGATTGCCGGGATTGTGTCAAGTCCTGCATTTTCTGCTGCACGGTATCGGCGTTCGCCAGCTACGATTTCATATCCGTTTTTCACCTTTCTTACACTTATAGGCTGAAGTATTCCAAATTCTTCAACCGATGCCGTAAGCTCTTCAAGGCTTATGGAATCAAAGTGCTTTCGCGGCTGTGAGGGATTAGGAAAAACCCGTTCTAACGGCAGGCTTACCACTTTCATAGACTCACTTTCTTTTGTTTTGAAAACTTGCATATTAAAACTTTCCTTTCGTAATTTTATGGAAGGTGGTAAGGCAGTCTTAAATATATTTAGGGGGTAACGCATATGCATACATATTTTAAATCTTAAGGGCATATACTTATATTATCAGGACAGACCGCCTTACTAATTGAATTATAGCATAATTTTCCTAAAATGAAAGAAAAATCGTCCGTCAAAAAAAGCCGACATTTTCAGTTTGTCGGCTTTTTTTTCAGATTATAGCAAGTTCCGAGCGGATTTTTTGTCAAAATTCCGGCTTTTCTGGGGTACTTGATAGGAGTTTGTCGCACTTTTTTTATTATAATTATCTTATGGTTAAGGTCGGTTTTGGGAATAGGCACTGAAAATGTAGGAAGTATTTCCCCTCCGAGAATGTGTATTGCCCGATGCGCATCTTCAAGCTCGCTTTGGGCAAGAGGTCCTTTGAGTGCCAGAAAATGTCCGTTTTCCTTAAGAAATGGTATACAAAGTTCGGAAAGCACAGACATATTTGCAACAGCCCGTGAAACCGCCGTATCAAATTGACCGCGCATCTGCCGTCCTGCGTCTTCGGCACGGCTATGCACAAGATTTACGTCTATGCAGAGCTCTTTTGCAACCTCTTCTAAAAATGTCAGGCGTTTTTTCAGTGAATCTAAAAGAGTTATATCAATTTCCGGTTTTAATATTTTAAGTACCATACCGGGAAAACCTGCGCCTGTACCAACATCTATGACCTTGCCGTTTACTAAGCCTGTCAGAAGCACTGTGCTGCTATCTAAAAAATGCTTTGTTGCAATCCCGAAATCATCAAGAACGGCTGTCAAATTCATTTTTTCGTTCCAAATTTTAAGTAAATCTGCATATCTTATAAGTTTTTCCAGAGCCTCATCGCTGACATCTATCCCAAGCTCAGAAAAACCGTCCTTTAAAAGTTGTTTCATATAACTTCCCTCATATAAAGTATGCAATAATTATAGTACATAATCCCAAGATAGTCAATAAATTGAAAAAAATTGCTAAAAAGTATTGAAAAACACAAAAACATATGATATAATGTGCGAAGTTTTTATAATTCTCTGGAGAGTAGCTGTAATGGCCGCCGAAGGTGTAAGCTGACAGATGTCAGTGTATCTCTCAGGCACAAGGGACAGAGTTACATACGATTACTTTTCGGAGAGCAAACATTTTTGTTTGGCTCTATTTTTTTGTTTTAGGAGGACTTTTTATGAACAACATTTATGAAACTGTCACAGGTTTTAACGACAGCGTGAACGGTTTTGTCTGGGGCGTGCCAATGCTTGTTCTTTTGGTGGGTACAGGCATTATTATGACCATTGTTACGAAATGGTTCCAGATTTCGCATATCGGACAGTGGTTTTCAAAAACAATAGGTGCGGTATTTAAAAAGGGAAGTATGGCAAGGGATAAATCAGATAAAAATTCAATTTCCCAATTCCAGTCACTATGCACTGCTCTTGCCGCAACGGTAGGAACAGGTAATATCGCAGGCGTTGCAACCGCTATCGTTGCAGGCGGGCCGGGCGCGGTGTTCTGGATGTGGTTTGCGGCATTTTTCGGCATGATGACAAACTACTCCGAAAATGTTTTAGGTATCTATTTCAGACGCCGTAATATAAAAGGCGACTGGTGCGGCGGTGCGATGTATTACTTAGAGGACGGTCTTGGCGGAAAGAAGAATATGAAGACTGTCGGAAAAATCTTGGCAGTACTTTTTTCCTGCTTTGCGGTTCTGGCGTCCTTTGGTATCGGAAATTTAGCACAGGTAAATACAATTTCTGCAAACCTTAATATGGTATTTTCAGTAAATCCGTATATTACAGGTGCAGTTTTAGTAACATTGGTTGCACTTATTATAATCGGGGGACTAAAAAGAATTGCATCGGTTACGGAAAGATTAGTTCCATTTATGGTTGTAATTTACATACTCGGAACAGTAACAATTTTCTGTATTCATATAACAAAAATCGGAGCCATATTCGGTGCAATCTTTAAATTTGCTTTTGGATTTAAGGCAGTAGCGGGCGCAGCCGTAGGTGTTGCCGTAAAGCAAGCTGTTACTATGGGATTTAAACGCGGTGTGTTCTCAAATGAGGCAGGACTTGGCTCATCAGTCATGGTACATTCGGCGTCAAATGTAAAAGAGCCTGTTGTTCAGGGTATGTGGGGAATATTTGAAGTTTTCGCAGATACTATAATCGTCTGCACATTAACGGCGTTTGCAATACTTTCATCGGGACTTGTTGACCTTGCAACAGGTGAGGTGGCGGAAGGTCTTGCAGGCGGCACAATGGTAGCAAATGTATTCCAGAATACCTTTGGTCAGGTAGGCGCATACTTTGTTGCAGTTGCTATATTTATGTTCGCATTTTCAACAGTACTCGGCTGGAGCTATTACGGAACAAAGGCGTGGGAGTATCTGTTTGGAACAAAATCAACCGTTGCATATAAGATAGTGTTTACTGCCATTGTATTTGTCAGTGCAATTATTCCTGACGCTTATGCAAAGCTTCCGTGGGATATTTCAGATACCTTTAACGGACTTATGGCGATACCCAACCTTATTGGTGTTCTGTCACTTTCGGGAGTGGTTTATAAAATCACTAAAAATTATATAGACAGGCGTATTAAAAACAAAGCGGTAGAGCCAGTTCTGTCCTATTTCCCTGATATTCAGCAAGAGGCAAAAAAGGCAATAGAAAACGGAGAAGATTAGAAAAATATAGCATTTGATGAAAGTTATCAAATAGAATAAAGAGAATTTAATATGAAAAATATATTTGCGATACTTTTAAGTATGGTACTATTAACTATCACGGTTAATGCTACTGAGTTATATGTTGACTTAAATAAAATTGAAACAGATACAACTCCTGAAATAGTAGATGGGAGAATACATGTGCCAGTTCGTGCTATTTTTGAAAGTCTTGGTGCAGATGTCAAATGGGATAATGAAACAAGGACGGCGATTGGGACAAAGGGTGGTACGGTTGTGAGAGTTCAAATTGATAACACAACTGCATATGTGAATGATGAAGTGAAATTATTAGATGTGCCGGCACAAATTATAAATAACCGTACAATGGTTCCCGCTCGGTTTATTTCTGAGGCACTTGATTGCAAGGTAACATGGTATGAAAAGACCAGTACAGCATCTGTTGCGGATAAATTGAAAAATCAACCTATATATGTTACACAATACGGAAAACACTATCATTTTAACGGAAGTTGCAATGGTGGTAAATATTATGAGGCAGATCTTGCAGAGGCTATGGGACGCGGATTGACACCTTGTGATAAGTGTGTTTTGACAAACGAGTATTATCAGTCTTTACAAAAGAAATAAATATACAAAAGTTCCAATTTCTTTCAAGGAGTTGGAATTTTTGCATATTGAGAAAAAACACTTTTTTTAATTTTTTATAAAAAACTATTGACAAACGCAAAAATTATGAGTATAATGTATCAATAAAAACAAGCAGAATATATTCGTTCTCACCGTACGGCGGAGGCTTTGCGGTAAATATTGCAGTTTTCCGATAAGGAAAAGCGGTGTAATTTGAACGGATATATCTATCCGTTTTTTGTTTGCCAAAAGGCAAAATTTAAGGAGGGATTCACATAGCTAACAAAGAATTGCAAGCAAATGAGGAAATTCGTGAGAAGGAAGTAAGAGTTGTAACACAGGACGGGGAACAGCTTGGGATTATGTCATCTGACGCGGCATATGAGCTCGCTCAGAAAAAGGGACTTGACTTGGTAAATATCGCACCTTCAGCAAAACCGCCTGTATGCAAGATTATGAATCTTGGAAAGTACAAATTTGAACTTCAAAAGCGCGAGAAGGAAAGCAGGAAAAACCAAAAGACAATCAATATAAAGGAAATTCAGCTTTCACCGTCAATCGACACAAATGACCTCAACACGAAGTGCAGAAATGCGAGCAAATTTTTGTCAAAAGGCGATAAGGTTAAGGTTACGGTACGTTTCCGCGGCCGTGAGCTTGCACATACCGAAATAGGTGAAGTCTTACTTAAAAGATTTGCAGAGGAGCTAAAAGAAGCTGGAGTTGTTGAACGACCTGCAAAACTTGAGGGCAGAAATATGACAATGTTTTTAGCCCCCGTAACACAATAGCTATTAAAATTTGGAAGGAGAGAGAATCACTATGCCAAAAATTAAAACACATAGAGGTGCCGCTAAAAGATTTAATCTTACTAAAAAGGGTAAGGTTAAGATGAACAGAGCTTTTAGAAGACACATCTTGAACAAGAAAACAACTAAGAGAAAGAGACACTTGAGAAAGCAGGCTTATTGCTCTAAGGCAAATGCTGCAGTAATCAAGAGATTGATTCCTTACAAGTAATATTGAAAGAGAGGTAGTATAAAATGGCTAGAGTAAAAGGTGCTTTAAATACAAGAAAACATCATAAAAAAGTTTTAAAGCTTGCTAAGGGTTTCCGCGGCAGCGAGTCTAAGCAGTACAGAGTTGCAAATCAGGCTGTAATGCGTTCCATGCAAAACGCTTACATCGGCAGAAAGCGCAGAAAGAGAGATTTCAGAAGACTCTGGATTACAAGAATTTCAGCAGCTTGCAAGATGAATGGAATGAACTATTCCACATTTATGAACGGTCTTAAAAAGACGGGCATTGAAATGAACAGAAAGATGCTTTCCGAGATTGCAATTAGTGATGCTAAGGCGTTTGCGCAGCTTTGTGAAAGTGCTAAAAATGCACTCAAATAAATTTTGGTGCTAAAGGGCATGTTTGCTTATTAAAATGGCAAATATGCCTTTTTTTTGTAATTTATTGAAAAAGGCTTTTTTCTATTCCCAAAACCGCATCTTCATAGTATAATAATTATAGAATGGATGTGATTAAATGAAAATCATAAGAGTGGAGCAGGACAGGATAAAGGTGGTTTTATCTGAAAGCGAGCTCATTGATATGAACATAGATATAGAAAATCTCTCGCCGAATTCGCCTGAACTCAGCGGATTTTTGCGTATAGTAATGGACGAGGTGCGGAGAGAAACGGGGTTCTCGCTTGAAAACGGGCAGGTTATGGTTGAGGCGAGTACATACAAAGACGGCATTATACTCATGCTTTATAAGACAAAGATGCGGGATAAGAATAAAATAAAAGGAGTTAAGGTGGCCGGTAAAAAGGACAGCACAGTTTTTGAATTCTGTTCATTTGACGACCTTTCGACAATGCTTTTGAATACTGAGAAAAGATATATTCTAAGCATGCGCCTTTATAGGCATAAAGGCAACTTTTATATAGCAATTCCCAAAAACTGTATACCCTTTTTGATGTATGAGTTTTCCTTGAAACCAAGAAAATCTTCCGTTTCGGAAAGTGTTTTATCCGAATACGGGCATTTTCTTGCAGATGGGAATAAACTTATGATT
Source organism: Bacillota bacterium (assembly GCA_024685565.1). Taxonomy (GTDB): domain Bacteria; phylum Bacillota; class Clostridia; order UBA1381; family UBA1381; genus UBA1738. Next base: position 5,487 of record JAIKVQ010000139.1, on the reverse strand, counting down.
ATGACAGACGGACTAAAAAAAATAGTTTAGCTATTGCAAAATCACTTTTTATATGGTAAAATTACCATACTATATAAAAAGGAGATTAAAGTATGTTGGATTTTTTAAGTACAGTTGCGTATGCTGAACCGACTGCCGAGACAATGCCTGCAGGGGCAGGATATATGCCTATAATATGGCTTGTTGTTATGTTTGCAGTATTTTATTTTATGCTGATACGTCCGCAGAAAAAGCAGGAGAAAAAACAAAAGGAAATGCTTGCAGCGCTTCAGGTAGGCGATAAGGTTGTAACTATCGGCGGAATATGCGGAAAAATCGCAAAGCTGAAGGATGATTATGTTTATATAGAAACAGGCTTTGTAGGAAATCCTAATGAAAAGGCAACTTTAAAGCTTGAGCGCAGTGCGATAAGGACTGTTGAAACTATTCACGAATAAAAAAACACCTTCCGAATATATATTTATAAAGTGTATTCGGGAGGTTTTTTTGTGAGAAAGAGAATTGCAGAGTTTGGCAAGATTTCGAAATGCGTACTTTTGTCCTTTATTACGACGGTTATACTTTGCGGTCTGTTTGCGGCAGCAGTGTGTATATGGCAGATTGATGAGGGGACGGCACGTATAGTAATATTTTTGGTTATGATAGTATCGGTACTGTTCGGCGCATTTGTTCTGGCAAAAAATCTGGAACATTCAGGGCTTTTGAACGGACTGATTATGGCGCTTATATATTTTGGAGTAATTCTCTTGATGTCATTTATTCTAAACGGCAGATTTTTTTCAGGTATTCGTGACTTGACACGTCTTGTTACAATATCGGCGTCGGGTATGCTTGGCGGAATTTTAGGGATAAATACATAAAAAAGTGAACGGAAACCGTTCACTTTTTTATTATGTAGGAATTTACCTCAATTTGAGATAATTTCCGAAATAACAAAACTGCTACCTTATTCCTACGCCCGCAGGCGGAGCTTTTATCAAAGGCTTTTTTATTATCTTAATTGAGCTTTGTTTTTGTATTCCAAATCCTTGACAATTTTATTGAATACTCTGTTTACCTCTTCGCTGGTTAAACTTCGGTCAGTTGCACGGAACCTGAGCGCAAAAGCAACGCTCTTCTTGCCCTCGGGAACACGGTCGCCTTCGTAAACATCAAAAAGCTTTATGCTTTCCAGTATTTCGCCAGACGCTTTTACCATAGTAGCCTCAAGCTCGCCAACTGTAGCACTTGTGTCAACCAAGACTGCAATATCGCGCTCTGCTGCAGGGAATTTGGGAAGCGCCTTGTATTTTATATTATCGCATACACAGCCGAGAAGTTTCTCAATATCAAGCTCTGCAACATAGCAGGGAAGACCAATTTCAAAATTCTCGCATACTGTCGGGTGAATTTCACCTACAAAGCCTATCTGCTCGTCTCCGTTCATAAGGACAGCTGCTCTTCCGGGGTGGAAGATCGGATTATCTGAAAGTCTTTCAAATGTTATGTTCTTTATGTTAAGTCCATCAAAAACCGCCTCTAAAACGCCCTTGATATTAAAGAAATCAATGCCCTTTTTATACATACCGATTGAAAGCTTTTCAGGTTCATCGGGAAGTTCTCCCACATTTTTCGGGATAAATACTTTACATTCTTCAAACAAGTATGCCGACTCATTTTTGTGGTTGTAGTTGTAGGAAAGCATATCAAGCATAGTCCCTACGGTTGTTGTGCGCATAACTGATGTATCTTCACCAAGGGGATTTCTAAGCTTTAACACATTTCTCAAAGGACTGTCCTTTGGTAGATTTAGTTTGTCAAAAATTGCAGGAGTGGTGAAGGTAAAGGTAAAAATTTCATTCATGCCCTGTGCAATCAAGAGATTTGCAAGATTTTTCTTGAAAATCTGTTTTGCTGAATAAAATCCTTTGGTGCTTTCGCCTGAAATAAGGGTGTTCGGTATATTATTGTAGCCGTAAAATCTTGCAACTTCCTCTGCTATGTCCGCCTCAGCCTCAAGGTCAGGACGGAAAGAGGGTGGAGTCAGCTCCATTTTGTCCATATCCACCTGTATTTCAAGAGGTCTTAGGAAGTCTGCCATTTCCTCTTTTGAAATATTTATTCCTAAAAAGGCATTTATCTTGTCAGGACGGAATTTTATTATGCCTTGTGACTTAATATTGCCTTTAACATCAATCATACCACCGACATTTTCACCGCAGCCAAGCATTTCCACAAGTTCTGCGGCACGTTCTATTGCGGGAACGGTGTTGTTTGGGTCAAGCCCTTTTTCAAAGCGTGCGGAGGACTCTGTTCTAAGTCCTGCCTTTTGCGCTGTAAGACGTACCGACACAGCATCAAAGGTTGCAGATTCAAAGATTACAGTGGTTGTACTGTCCTCAATTTCCGAATTAAATCCTCCCATAACGCCTGCTATTGCAACAGCCTTTTCACTATCTGCAATAACTAAATCATTATGGTTTAAGTTTCTTTCCTGTTCGTCAAGAGTTTTAATAATTTCGCCGTCTTTTGCATCGCGTACGATAATCTTTCCGCCTGCTAAATGCCGCAAGTCAAATGCGTGCATAGGCTGACCGTATTCCAACAGAATATAGTTTGTTATGTCAACAATATTGTTGATTGAGCGTATTCCTGACGCTTTCAAACGATGAACAAGCCAAGCAGGGGACGGCCCTATTTTAACATTTTTGACCATTCTTGCGCAGTATCTTAAGCATTTTTCAGGATTTTCAACAGTAACGCTTATAGTGTCGGCAATATTTTCCGAGTTTTCGGAAAATATAGGCTTTGGCACAGAAAAAGGCTTTTTAAAGGTTGCCGCGGTTTCACGTGCCAAACCTATAACGCTGAAGCAATCGGGACGGTTTGAGGTTATTTCAAATTCAACAATGTCCTCGTTAAGTCCGAAAATGTCCTTTATATCAACGCCTATTTTTGTGTCATAGGGAAGTACTAAAATACCGTATTCGGGAGTCCAGGAAAGGTCGCTTTCCGAAAGTCCCAGTTCCTCGTGTGAGCAAAGCATACCCTGTGACTCAATACCGCGGAGTTTTCCTGTTTTGATATGAACACCGCCCGGGAGATATGAGTCATTTTTTGCAACGGGTACAATCTGTCCAACCTTTACATTGGGTGCGCCTGTCACGATTTGCAAAGTTTCGCCGCCTACATCAACCTTACAAATAACCATATGGTCAGAATCAGGATGAGCTTCTATCTCTAAAATTTTTCCTGTGACAACATTTTGTATGCTAGAGCCCATATTTTCTATGGTTTCAACCTTTGAGCCTGACATAGTAAGGGCGTCGTTATATTCTTTAGGGGTTATACCGTTTATATCGGTATAGTCATTAAACCAACTCATTGGCACTTTCATTTATATCAGTCCTTTCCGATTAAAATTGCTTTAAGAATTTAACATCATTTTCAAAGAATAAGCGTATGTCATTTATATCATATCTGCCCATAACAAGGCGTTCAAGACCTATACCGAAAGCAAATCCTGAATAAATCTCGGGATCAATTCCGCAGTTTTTAAGCACTTTCGGGTGAACCATACCGCCTCCCAAAATCTCAATCCAACCCTCGCCTTTGCAAACAGGACAGCCTTTTCCGCCGCAGTTAAAGCACTGGCGGTCAGCCTCTAAAGACGGCTCCGTGAATGGGAAGTGATGAGGTCTAAAGCGGCATACTGCATCATTTCCGTAAATTGATTTTATCAAGGCTTCAAGTGTGCCTTTCAAATCTGCCATAGTTATGCCCTTGTCAACTACAAGCCCCTCAATCTGGTGGAAAATAGGGGAGTGCGTTGCATCAACAGAATCACTTCTGTAAACCATACCCGGTGCGATTACGCGGATAGGCGGTTTAGTATTTTCCATAACGCGTATCTGCATAGGTGAAGTCTGTGTACGAAGGACTATGTTGTCCTCAATATAGAAAGAGTCCTGCGTATCTCTTGCAGGGTGATTTTTCGGAATATTTAAAGCCTCAAAGTTGTAGTAATCTGTTTCGACATCGGGACCCTCGGCAATCTGAAAGCCCATACCGATTACAGTGTCGGTAAACTCGTTTAATACCTTTGTTAATGGGTGCAGATTTCCTATCTCCTGCTTTTTTCCGGGCATAGTAATATCAATCGTCTCCGATTTGAGCTTTGCATCGCGTATTGCCTTTGTAAGCTCTGATTTCTTTTCATCGATTTCGGTGGATAAAAACTCACGTATTTCATTTGCAAGCGCGCCTATTTTAGGACGTTCCTCGCTTGAAAGCGCACCCATACCCTTTAAAATTGCGGTAAGCTCACCCTTTTTTCCTAAATACTTAATTCTCAGCTCTTCCAAGGACTCAACCGATCGTGCCTTTTTTAAATGCTCTTCGGCAGTTTTTTTGATTAGTTCAAGCTGTTCCCTCATATCAATTCCTCCTTTAAAAACACATAAAAAATGCTTCTCCCAAAACAGGGACGAAGCATAAAGTTCCGCGGTACCACCCATATTTCCGCAAAATAGCGGACGCTCATTCGAGGACTTACGCGCCGTGACGGCACAGACTACACACTAAAACGCTTCTCCTGGAAATTCAAAATATGTCTGTACCGCCTCGGCTCACAGCCGACGACCGAGGCTCTCTTTTGGGAAACATATTTCTACTTAATTTCGTCATCGCCTTTAAAATTCCTGTAAATTATATCATAGGCACAGGCAAATTACAATAGTTTTTGTAAATTTTTTTGCGCACAAGAATATAATGAACTATAAGGGGGGGATTTTTGTGGAGGAAAACGTAAAAGCAAAGCTTTCCAAAATACTGTCGGGACTTGGCGGAGTAAAGGGGAAAACAGCGCAGGTTTCGGAATTTATTAACTCAAAGCAAGGAAAAGAGCTTTTGGAATCGCTTTCCGAGTCGGATAAAAAGGCGATTATGCAGAAATTTTTGAGTATGGACGCAGGTCAAATCGGTGAAAAGTTGAAAAATTTTGATAAGTCAGCAATCGGTAATATAACTGCTGATGATATTAGAAAAAAGCTGAGGTGATGAAAAAATGGCGGATATGATGAGTACATTGAAAGGCATTTTGGGTGATGATGCGGACGGAAAAATCCAAAATGCGATGAATATTTTGAAAAACAGCGGACTTATAGAGCAAAATCAGAATAAAGGTGCAGATTTGTCTAAGGTGGCAGATAAGATAGAGGACCAGATAAAAACTGCCGAGCCTGCACAGAAAAACACGCAGAATTCGCAAATGGCGCTTTCGCCTGAGGGACTTGAATTTATAAGTCAAATAAGAGGATTAGTCAACAGAATGTCAAATACGAACGACACAAGGAGCGACCTTTTGCGTTCGTTAAGACCGTTTATGCGCACCGAAAGACAGCAGGCAATAGATAAGGCAATAAGAATTATGAATATCGGCAGATTTGCAGGACTTTTGGGCAGGAAGTAGGGAGATAGGATATGTATAGGAGGTATTACAGCTATAAC
>JAIKVQ010000130.1 GCA_024685565.1 Bacillota bacterium | reverse complement strand
AGTAGCTGAATGGAATTACGAAAAAAATGGCAATTTTAAACCGGAAAATTTTACGTCTAATAGCAATAAAAAAGTATGGTGGAAGTGTAATAGAGGGCATGAATGGCAGGCAACGATATCAGATAGAAATAGTGGTAAGGGCTGCCCTTACTGCTCAGGTCGATATGCTATTAGGGGTTACAATGATTTGCAAACCGTTAACCCAACTTTAGCAAAAGAATGGAATTATGAAAAGAATAACGAATTAACACCCATGGACATTTCGTCTAATAGTTCTAAAAAAGTATGGTGGAAGTGCAGTAAAGGACATGAGTGGCAAGCAACGATTGTAAATAGAAACAGAGGAAGTGGATGTCCGTATTGTTCCGGTCGATATGCCATTAAAGGTGAAAATGATTTACAGACAGTAAATCCCTTTTTGACAAAAGAATGGAATTATAGAAAAAATGGTAATTTAAGACCGGAGAGTTTTACCGCAAGTAGTGGGCAAAAAGTATGGTGGAAGTGTAGTAAAGGTCATGAATGGCAAGCAAGAATAGCTGATAGAAATAATGGAAATGGATGCCCGGTTTGTTCAAAAGAAAAACGCAAGAGAAGAAATTAGAAATACCATTAGATGTTTGTATGTGACTAAAAAAGAAAAGTTTCATAGTGAAACTTTTTTTGAGGACAAATGCACCGCTTGAAACTATTGTATTAAAATTAGGCGTTAGTGCCAAATCGGAGCAAAGCTTGTCTTTGCTCTATTTTTCTTTGTTTAGGAAACACACAGCCTTTACACAGAAAAGCCTATGTGTTATAATAAGGTAGAAATTCATATTATTGTGAGGAATTTATGAAAAAAACTATTATAGCCCTTCTTATAATAATTGTTTTAATTCTTACTGTTCCGCCTTTAATTTCCACATTGAAGCCGAGAAATCAAGCGGTAAAAGATGTTTTTTCGGACGATGTAAAGGAGGAGCCAAACGGGAATTTTGATATCATAATGCATTTCACAGGTGATGTTTTACTTGCGGAGAACCTTGACGCAGGAAGAAGCGGAGGCTTTAATGAATATGCGGCCCGTGAAAGTGCTGATTATTTTTTGAAGAATGCTGAGCCGTACTTTTTAAATGATGATTTTACCGTGGTTAATCTTGAAAATGTCTTTTCCGACAGAAATTTGTCACCTGCGCAAAAGCCGCTTCCTGCATATTGGTTTAAGTCAAATTCTGCAAATACGGAGATTTTGACGAAATCGGGAGTGGAATGTGTTTCGGTAGCAAATAATCATACCCGTGATTACGGCGCGGAGGGGTTTTCGGATACAATTTCAGCACTTGAAAGTGCAGGTATTGAATATGGAACGGAGAGTAAAACGGTATATTTTGAAAAGAACGGATTTAAAACAGCGGTTATTTGCTGCTGTATGTGGAACAAAGATTGGGCGAACCGCATAATTAAGAGAATTAAAGAGGCAGAGGAACAGTCTGATTTTCAAATTGTCTTTTTTCATGGAGGAAAAGAGGCAGAACATACGCCTGAGCAATGGAAAATTGACGCATGCCACGCTCTTGTAGATAACGGCGCAGATATTGTGGTGGGTGCACATCCACATGTTTTACAGCGCACTGAAAGCTACAATGGCGCAAAAATAGTCTATTCACTTGGCAATTTTTGTTTTGGAGGTAATCGCTCGCCTGAAAACCGAACAGCGGTTTACAGACTTACAATCACGGTAAACAGTAATGACAAATCCTTTTCGCACAGTTCGGCAATTATTCCGTTTTATGTCTATACAGGGAACACAAATAATTATCAGCCCGATGTGATAAAAAATCCGGAAGAGGCACAAAAAGTATTAGATTATATGAAAGGTAACCGTGATAGACCGTATTAGTTTCCGTCTAAAAAAGGACTTCAAAATTGTATTTGAAGCCCTTTTGTTTTATTCAAATATTGTTTCCAAAACTTCTTTCGGTGTCATATTGCGAACATTTTCGCTGTCCTCTAAAACATCAGTTGACCAGGTGAATTTGCCTGCATTCTCGCCTGTGAAAGTTAAATATACTTGGGGGTCGCACAGGTAAATGGGATAGCGGCTATACCACTCGGGGTAGTATTTTGACATATATTCGTCTGCTAATTTGTATGCCTCGCACTCGTTTGATGTGCCGATTGCACTTATCTGAACGCCGCCGCCCGGCTGATTCTGCCTGCTGCGGCTCGGTGTTGAGTGTACTATTAAAGTACTTCCGTCTGCGCATGTGCCGAGAGAAATCCAAATATGCCCGTTTATGCTCATAAGCTCACCCGGCTTCATTTCGGTTATATCCTGCGACCACTTTCCAAATCCTCTTTCAGTATCGAGCTTTTTAGCTGTTCCTGTTGAGCCCATAACATAACCTTTTTTCATATTTTCGGTTTCAAAGGTGTTATAAAGCACCCAGCCTACATATCCCGAGCAATCAAGGCCTGCATAATAATACTCGTTATATCCGCCATATGGGTAGTAACTTTCTTTTGGATTTGCCTTTTCTTTGTCGCCGTCTTGCTCTTTATAGGTAAAATTTTCATCCTGTTCGTTAAAGAAACGCACCCAATCGGGCGAAACGCCGATTGTCCGTGCCTGACGGCTGCTGCCTTCGTCCTGCCAGTCCCAGCCTCCGCCGTAGATGTATAGAGTTGTGCCGACAGGCTCCATTGCGGTTTTTAAAAAGTTAAGAAGCGTCTTTTCACCAGGTGTGCCGGATACGGGAGGCAGATATTCTTCCGTATTCTCTTTGAGCTCCAATGCTGCTACTATAGTATCCCCGTCAAGTTTCAGCCTGTAAGAATATCCTTCCTTTAATAAATTTTGTATGGGATAATCATATTTATCACCTTCATAATAATCGGGGCCGTTGTCAATTGTGAAAACTGCTTCTTTGTTGTCAAGATAGGTATGAAACCGATAGCGAAAATCGTTTTTATTATCCTTGTTTGTTTCCGGCTCACCGTAATTTTCGACGCCAAGATAGATGGCAGTTATCATATTATCCATATTACTCATATTATCAATCGCTGTTAGCAATTCTGCTCTCGTCATATATCCGTACTGATTAAAATATCCGTTATCTCCAACCATTATACCCATATTATATGCAAGATACATATACTTATTTATGCGTTCCACATTAAACGGAACACCATGGACCGTAGATATTACTTCCGCATCTTTAAAAACCTTTTGCAGCTGACTGACCAATAAGCCGTAATGCAGGTTTTCAATATTTATATTCTCTTTTTCTGATTTTATTCTTACTAATGCCTCTGCCACATGACCCCTTATTGCTTTTTCATCCGGCAAAAACACATTGCGATTCAAATTCTCAGAATATGGTATGTTTGATTCATAGTCCGTGGGAAGAGCGTACATAGGAATATATTTTGCCGACTTTTCAAGGTAAGAGTAATACCATTCGTTATCTGTAATATCATCATATGCGATTTGTTCGTTCTCTTTTAAATCAAATGCCGATGATAGTATCCTAGATAATTCCGCTCTTGTGACAGGATTATCGGGCTTAAAGCTTCCGTCGGGGTAACCGCTTATATAGCCTGAATTTTGCCATTTTTTTATTACATTTTCTGCCCAGTGGCCGTCTATATCGGTAAATTCCGTTTCTGCGGACACATACGGCACAGCTGAAAACGCAAGCATCATGCTTAAAACAAAAATGAAATAACAGTAACAAATCTTTTTCATAGTATAACGGTTCCTTTCACAATCCTTTTCTTCACTTTACCCTAATATGAGAAAAATTGCAATATGTTCTTTTTTGTTAATCAAAATTTTATAACTCTATTGTATTGACAAAGAGCATTGCAAATTTTTCAAAATAGAAGAGAAAAGATTAGAAATAAGAGAGATATTGAGAAAGCTATGTCAATGGAAGGGAGTAGAAATAATAGAGGGAGAAGTATGCCCAGACCATATACATATGTTAGTAAGTATCCCGCCCAAAATGAGCATTTCGGGTTTTATGGGTTATTTGAAAGGAAAAAGTTCATTGATGATTTTTCAAAAGTGGGGAAATATGAAATTTGCATACCGAAATCGAGAATTTTGGTGTAAGGGATATTACGTAGATACAGCGGGGAAAAATACAAAGGCAATAAAACAATACATTGCAGAACAATTAAAAAGGGACAAGGAAAGTGATCAATTGAGTTTATTTGACCCGCGTGACCCATTTATGGGAGGTAAGTAAACGTTGCGTGGCTGGCAGGCCGATAAAAAACGCACTTGTGCGTAGCCAGTAAAGTGTAGGGCTATGCCCGAAAATGAAAAACCACGTGCTATGCACGTGGATTTTTATTCGTCTAGTGCGTTTCTTTGTCAACCGTTCCGTCCGGTACAGCATCAAAAAAGCATCAATCTTGCAAAAAAGAAATATCGCCTTTTCGGGCGATATTCTACATATCAAATCCGTCTGTTATACCATTTAATCTTGATGTATCTTTTTTAACATAGTACATCTCGGTTATTTGCGATGTTGAATGTCCCAATAGGTCTGCAACTTGTTTTGGACTCAATGCTTTTATCGTTCCGTCAGGCTGTTTTATTCCGTTTACAAGCCTTGTGGCAAAGGTGTGTCTTAATGAGTGTATGCCTTTTTGTTCAATCCCTGCATTTTTTAATATCCTATAATACCGCTTTCGGAAGTTTACAGGCTTTGTGTAATCCCCATTTTCGTCGCATATCAGTGGCGCATCTTCGCCGAAGTAGTATTCTTCTCTTAATCTATGTATAGCATCTATGGCAGTATCATTTAGAGGTATTATTCTCTTGCTTGTGGGAGTTTTTGTTTTGCCGATTTTGGTTGATTTTCCGCCTGTTGCCTTGACTCCATTTCTGTTGTATATTTCCTTAACTGATTTTTGTATATAAATTTGTCGTTTTTCAAGGTCAATGTCGCAGTTTCTTAATGCCAATGCTTCGCCTGCCCTCATTCCTGTATTCAGTATGAGAATGTATGCACTTGACTGCTGATGCTTTGGTATTCCGTTTGAGTATGTTGCAAATGCCTCTTTCTTAAATCTTTTTATCTCATCTTCTGTAAATACTGTAATGGTTTCATATTCGGGTAAATTCTCTTTTCCCTGTGCGGACAGAAAGTTTGATTTCTTTATCATCTCAACAGTATCCATAGGATTTTTGGGTATCATTTCTTCAAGGTACACTGTCCTGAAATATTCGTTTAGAAGTACATATACCTTTTTGACCGTGGAATATGCAAGTCCTTTGTTCATACAGCTATTTAGTAAATTCCGAACATCTGATGCAGTTACATCTCCCACCAATCTTTCGCCCATTGCAGGATATATCTGATTTCTTGCAATACATTCCGCTCTGTCGTAGGTTGTTTGCTCAATTGACGGAAATTTATAATTTTCGAGCCAATTCTGTATGCTATCTTTTAGTAATCTTTTTGACTCATCTCTGCTTTCCAATTCTTCATCAAATTCTGCAATGTATGCGGTTATCTTCCTACTTACCGCCTGTTTGGTAGTGCCTGAAAATGATTTCCGTTTCCGGTTTTCCGCCTCGTCCATATACCACACTACACCGCACCATCGTCCGTCTGTCCTCTTGAATACATTTCCGCTTGTCAGCAGTCGTTTCTTCATCAAATCACCCGCCTTTTTAACACACACAATACCGCAAGCATTTCCATAAGTCAAGCAAATTTGAAAAAAACTTCTTCTCTTTGTTTGGTACTATATAAAGAACAGTTTGAAAAAGAAGTTGCTGAAAGAGACGAAAAAAAGAGACAATAAATGGTGGAAGGAGCGGTTTGCCAGAAATAGACAATCTCAAACATTGACAAAAGAAGAGCCATTTGCGGCGCAGAATCAAGTATATAATACAATTTCGAATGCAATAATAATTTTTTGCATTTTATGTGTTGTATTTTATGTTGTTTTATTTATAAAACAACGAAGTAAAAAAGGAGAGGAAATTATGTTTTTACAGAGGCTTAATAATTTAATTTCAGAAAAGGGAATAACAAGAAATAAATTACTTTTAGATTTGCAATTAGGAAAAAAATCGTTTGTTAATTGGGAACAGCGAAGCACTATCCCAAGTGGCGAAACCTTACTAAAAATTGCCAACTATTTCGGCGTGTCGGTTGATTATCTTCTCGGCAGAGACAAAACATTTGCCGATTTATCAAAAAGAGAGCAATTTTTGAAGGTATGCTATGCGGTAGTCGAGTAGTAAACTATGCTTCGGTTATAATCGTAGGTTGATTGCAAATTAGCCTACGATTTTTTTGCCCAAAGTTGATATGCTTGCCGAAATAATGCCGGGAAGTGTGAAAGTGTTGATGAAACAGGGCTTGCATAGGAGTTCTCGATATGAACGCTACAATTATTGATATCGAAAAGGTCTATTATGATTATTTGAATATTTGTTATGACTGCACAAATAAATACAACAGGATTTGTAATTGCTGACAATATCAAAAGTTGTTATCTGAAATCAAAAAAATCCACTTGCATTGTAAAATACCATACAGTATAATTATAATTAGATGGTTTGGCGCAAGAGCATAGTGCAATAATAACTGTTTAATTGTTGAAAGAAAGGGTATTTAGTGTTATGAATAAAAAAAAGTGGAATGCCAAGAGCATAATATTATACATATCCATAACATTGATTTTACTACTAATATACGAAGTTTTCAACTATTATAATACACTGCAGATTGTATCTATTGAAAGGCAAGAAACAAATCAGGCAATTCTGAAACAGATAAAAACAAATGTTGAATCAAATCTTTTGAAGATAGATCATATTTCGTACAATATTGTTAGTGATTCGGATAATATAAGATTTGTTGATTCATCGGAGGACAGTCTGTCTATATTTGAAAAATTTCAACTTCAAAACCGTTTGTTGGATGAAGGAAGTGAAAATCCATACATAAATTCAATATGTCTTTATGCTCCAAAAATAAATAAAGTTTTAACTAATATGGCGTATGCAAACGCTGATGAATTGTATGACAAGGAGTGGTTGGACGAGTGTTTGCAACAAAGAAAATCATATTTAATTTGCAGTAATTACAATGAAATTGAAGCAGGATATAAAAAACTGAATTTATATGCTGTACGCCAAATTCAAACCCAAAGCGGCACTTTAGGGCTTGTTATCATAAGCATAAATCCTACTCTTTTCAGGGAAGCATTTTATGTGGATGATATTGATAATTTCATGGCTATTCGTATAACGGATAAAGATAACATTGTTTTATATGACACATTGGATAATAGATACATTTCGAAAAAGGTGTTATTTGATTTTGATGAAGAAATGCTGAGGAAAAAGGTGTTCAAAGCGAAAATAAAAAACACCTCGTTTGATGTTTATCATATGAATTCTGATATTATCAATTTGAACTTTTTTATACTGATTTCGAGAATATCCGTTTTTATGAGATATTATACCTCAGGACTCATTATGCTGATTCTGATAGTAATACTGATGACAACATACATATTTATCAGGAAAATTGAACGGACAACTCTTGTACCAATGGATAATTTTGTAAATGATATAAGCTCATATATGAAAGCAAACTACGATGATGTGTCGTATGATAATCTTGAGAGCCTGTATTGTATCATTGTTGAGAATGACCGGCATATGAAAAAACAGATTTCATCAAATCTTTTGGCGCTCAGATGGCGTCTTATTATGGAGATACTTAAGGGCGAAAAGAAAAGTTACGATGATGTTGAAGCGCAAATGAAGCTCTTACAGATGAATCTTTATTCTAAAAACTATATTGTTATGGTAGTTGAATTTGACAGAAGAACCGAAGTGCTTCTAAAAGAATCTGAAAGCGCGGTAAGCGTGTATTTGGATATGATTTATCGTGAGACAGAAAAGTGTTTGGATAATGATGTAACGAAAAGTATAGCCATAAAAATGCAGGATGACAGAATTGTTTGTATTCTTTCCTTTCCGGATGATAATGTAGAAGGTCATATTGTTGAAACTATGACATATGCCAATATTTTACAATCTAATGTTTTAGACAATGTAGGCGAAAGTATAAGTGTTGGTATTGGCGGATATTACGCAGACTTTTTTAACATATCCAATTCTTATCAGGAAGCGGTTTTTGCGCTTGAACAAAAGTTCCTGTTTGGTGAAAAATCCATTATCTCAATAGAAGATGTTAAATTTTCCGATGCAACCGATGTTTACGGACTGTCAAAAAAAGTTGAAAAATTGAAAAAAATCGGAATTGACGAAATGGAAGACCGGGTAAAAGATATTTTCGATGAAATGTCAAGAAACAAGGTTAATTATGAGATTTTTCATACAACTGCAATGCAGATTATAGTAACAATTTTTGACAATAAGGCAATCAAGTATAATAAAGGAATACTGTCGAGAGAAAAGTATAATAATATATATTATTATGTAAATCAAATTGAAACATTGCAGGAAACCTGTGATTATATATTAAATATGATAAGAGATATTAAGAAAGATAAATTTTTACCTACAGCGGACACTTTAAGCAGCGAAAAGATGGTAAAGGATGTTATAAGATATATACATGAGCATTATGATGATCCGGAGCTTTCACTTAACAATGTTGCGGAGGTGCTTGGATTTAGTGCGGCGCATATAAGCAGGGAATTTAAAAAAATCAATGAGATTAACTTTATAGATTATGTTATAGATATCCGTATAAAAAAAGCGAAAGATTTACTTCAAAACAGTAATGAAAAAATAAGTGATATAAGTACATTGGTGGGATATGTAAATGCAAATAGCTTTATGCGTATATTCAAGCGATACACCGGTATTACGCCAAGTGCATTCCGTAATGAAAATAAATAATACCAACACCATTTAAGAGAGGTATAATGCTGATGGACAAATTTGTTAAGGAAAAAATAAGAGTTACTTCGGAACAGATTAAGAAGCTGTCGGAAAGGACAGTGCTTGAGGTAGAAGAATTGAAATATTTACCGACGGATTATAAAAAAACAGGATATATACCGTCGCTTCCTGACGAAAACTGGAGGCCGTTCAGAAGAGGCGACAGGGTTTTCGGAAAGGATAAACATTTTTGGTTTTATACACACATTTCAACGCCTTCAACAGGTGAAAATGAGGAAGTGATCCTTGAGGCGGTAACAGACAAGGATAATGACTGGGATGTTATAAATCCGCAGATAATACTGTACTTAAACGGTGAAATATCACAGGGTATGGACATTCATCACCGCATAGCATACCTTGAGCCATCCAAAGAGTATGACATTTTTATATATTTTTACACAGGTATGATCGAATCGGCATCAGAGCTAAAGCTCAACATAAAAAAAAGAAACAAGCAGATCTTGAAATTCTATTATGATTTAAGGGTCCCGTATGAAGCGGCTGTATGCCTTGAAGATGATGACTATAACAGCATATTGACGCTCAAATATCTTGAGCACGCTTGTAATATTCTTGATTTGCGGGATGGCGGAGAAGAAAAATTTGCCGAAAGCGTTGCTGTTGCCGACAAGTACCTTGAGGAAGAATATTACGGAGCGGTATGCGGAAAAGACAAGCCTATAGTAAATTATATGGGGCACACGCATATTGATGTCGCGTGGCTATGGACTGTTGCGCAAACAAAGGAAAAGGTTCAGCGTACATTTTCTACCGTTCTGAAATTGATGGACAGATATGAGTCATTTACTTTCATGTCGTCTCAGCCCCAATTGTATGTGTTTTTAAAGGAAGAGGCACCGAAGCTTTATAATGAAATCAAAAAAAGAATAAAAGAAAACCGATGGGAAGCGGAAGGGGCGATGTGGCTTGAAGCAGATTGCAATTTAACATCCGGAGAAAGCCTTATAAGGCAGATTATCCGCGGTAAAAGGTTTATGTCGGAGGAATTTGGGAAAGATAGTAAAATTCTGTGGCTTCCCGATGTCTTCGGATACAGCTCGGCACTCCCGCAGATATTGAAAAAATGCGGAATTGACACCTTTGTCACATCAAAAATCGCATGGAATGAAATGAACAAAATGCCTTATGATACATTTATGTGGAAGGGCATTGACGGAACAGAGATTTTTACATATTTTTTGACGGCTCAAGATCACACTGACTACAAAAGCAATAAGTTTTATACGACTTATGTAGGACTTGTAACACCCCAGATGAATTTGGGAACATGGGAACGATATCAGCAGAAGGAATATTCCGACGAAACTCTTGTTACCTTCGGTTACGGAGATGGAGGCGGAGGACCGTCTGAGGAAATGCTTGAGTACGAAAGACGGCTTGAGTTTGGTTTGCCTGGACAGCCGACAGCGCGCATGAGTTCCCTTGGCGGATTTATTGACAGAATAAAAAAGAAATTTGAAGAGAATTGCAGGTTTACGGGACGTATACCAAAATGGGTGGGAGAGTTATATCTGGAATATCACAGAGGCACATATACATCAATATCCAAAAACAAGAAAAACAATCGGGAATGTGAGTTTTTATGTATGGATGCTGAAGCTGTATGTGTTATTGATAAAGTAATCCTTGGAGGAGTTTATCCAAAGGATACAATAGAAAAAGCATGGGACAAAATACTGCTTAACCAGTTTCATGATATTATACCCGGCTCATCTATCTATGATGTATATCAGGACAGCGACAAGGATTATGAGGAAATCAGAGCTTCTGTCGGCGGCTTGAAATCCGAAAAATTCTCCGAAATCGCGCGGAATATATCAAAAAAAGGTCTTGCGGTTTACAATCCGAATTCCTTTTTGATGAGCGGATATGTTTGTTTTAACGGAAAAAGGATATTTGTAAAGGATATTCCGGCTATGGGTTGGCGCGTAGTGGATAAAGGTGATGAATCAAGAAGTGTAACCGTCAACGACAAGGTTATTGAAAGCTCGTATTACATAATACATTTTGACGACAATATGAATATTATTTCGCTGTTTGATAAAGAAAATGACAGAGAAGTTGTGAAAGAGGGGGATGCATTAAATGCCATTTGTGCCTTTGAGGATTATCCCGCTTGTATCCAGTATGACAACTGGGAGCTGAACAACTTTTACAAACAAAAAAAATATGAAATAAACGAAGTTGCCGAGGTCAAGAAGATTAAAGACGATGGATTTGCGGGTTATGAGATTACAAGAAAATATCTTAATTCTGTTATAAAGCAAAGGATAATTGTTTACGGCGAAAGCAGAAGAATTGATTTTGAGACAAATATTGACTGGCATGAACATCATACAATTCTGAAAGCACTGTTTCCGGTGAACATAAATGCAAACTCTGCCACTTATGACATCCAGTTCGGGAATATTGAACGCCCAAATCATGAGAATACGAGCTGGGATGCTATGAAATTTGAGGTATGTGCACATAAATGGGCTGATATTTCAGAAGAAGGCTATGGGGTAAGCGTACTTAATAATTGTAAATACGGTCATAGCGTCCATGAAAATGAAATGACATTGACGCTTTTAACCTGCGGGACATATCCAAATCCGATGGCGGATCAAGGTGAACAAAATTTTGTATATTCATTGTATCCGCATAAAAACGGTTTCAGACAAGGCGGAACCATAAAGGAAGCGTATCTTTTAAACAATCCTTTTGAAGCTTTTGAAGCGGAAGGAAATGGAAATCTGCCGTGTGATTTCAGCTTTATCAGCTGTGATTGCGATAATATTGTGATCGAAACGGTAAAACAGTCGGAAAACGGTAAGGGCATAATAATAAGGCTGTTTGATGCATGGAATAAAAAATCAAAACCGGTTTTAACTTTTGCCTTTAAAGCAAAAAAAATAAGCATTTGTGATATGCTTGAAAACGAAATCGAGCTTATAGGTAACGGGGATAAAGTAAGTCTTGAAGTAGGAAACTATGAAATTCTGACATTGTATGCAGAAATATAAAAGAGAGGAGAAGCTAATATGGTAAGAAAAGCATTTAAAATGAAGTTGTATGAAGGACAGGAAAAGGAGTATGAGAAACGGCATAATGAGCTGTGGCAGGAAATGAAAGATATGATAAGCGAATACGGTGGCCATAACTATACGATTTTTCTTGACAAAGACACTAATTTGCTTTACGGATATATCGAATTGGAGGATGAAGATAAATGGGATAAGAGTGCAGATACAGCCATATGCCGTAAGTGGTGGGACTATATGGCAGATATAATGGAAACAAATCCCGACAATAGTCCGGTTGCTACTGACTTAAAGGAAGTTTTTCATCTTGATTGACAATTTTTTAGAATATTTTATCAAACCTATATTTTCCTCTGTTGCCCAGAAATAGCAGCATAGGATTTTATTAAAGAAAAGTAAAATGTCCGAAAAATCTGACAATCAGCAATATATCAAAAAATGAAGAATGATATCAAAAATGGAAACTTGACGATGGTTTTTTTGTACGGTAAAATCAAATTATAGTAGGGGTAGAAAGAGGGGCTCTGTATAGTGAAAAAAGACATAATACATAATGACAGGAAACAAGAATGTTTTGCGGTAAATTTTAAACGCAAAAGAAAAGTACTTTTCAGGGATAGATATCTGTACCTGTTGTTACTGCTTCCGCTTGTTTATTTTGTGGTTTTTAAATATATTCCCATGTTGGGCTTACAGATTGCCTTTAGGGATTACAAAATAAATGAAGGAATATGGGGTAGCGCATGGGTCGGAACAAAGCATTTTGTTCGCCTTTTTGCAAGCAGGGATTTTTACTCAATATTATATAATACAATAATATTGAGTGTTGCAAACATTGTATTCGGGTTTCCTATGCCGATAATTTTGGCAATTCTTTTGAACGAAGTAAATAATATGCCTTTCAAAAGAATTACCCAGAGCGTTTTATATATGCCTCACTTTATATCATGGATTGTACTCGGAGGTATTATAACTTCTATTCTTTCTCCGGGTACAGGTATGGTTAACAGCCTTATCAAGAACTTTGGCGGCGAGCCGATATTCTTTATGGGAAACACAGGATGGTGGAGAGTTGTGTATGTGTTCTCCGGCATCTGGAAGGAAGCAGGATGGGGAACGATTATTTATCTTGCGGCAATCAGCGGTATTAACGGTGAGCTTTACGAGGCGGCAAGAGTTGACGGCGCGAGTAAGCTCCGTCAGATGTGGCATATAACCTTGCCCGGGATTCGTTCAACGATTGCTATTTTGTTGATTATGCGTATGGGTAGCGTCCTGCAGGTGGGCTTTGAACAGATTTACAGCTTGCAGAATGATATGGTTCTCAGCGTATCGGATGTTATAAGCACCTATGAATATCGTATAGGTCTTTTGAATATGCAGTACAGCTATACGACGGCACTCGGATTGTTTAAGAGCCTTGTGGGACTCATTTTCGTTTCCGGTACCAATTATATTGTAAAACTGATGAGTGAAGGCGAAGCCAGTCTTTGGTAAGGGGGATGAATATGAAGAGTATTGATAAACGTATTACAATCGGAGAAAGAGTATTTTATTTCTTTAATTATTTGTTTTTAATACTGTGTATTATCGTGGCGGTTTTTCCTATTATACATGTTGTCGCAACCTCGTTCAGCAGTTCAAATGCGATTGCATCCGGAAAAGTATTCCTCCTTCCTGTAGATTTTTCGTTGGAGGCGTATAATAGTATATTTAAAGACGGCAATGTTTTGCTGTCACTTAAAAACACAGTAGTGATAACATTGTTCGGAACAGCATTTAATATGCTTTTTACGATAATGTGCGCGTATCCTTTATCAAGGAAACG
>JAIKVQ010000023.1 GCA_024685565.1 Bacillota bacterium | reverse complement strand
ATTTCCTTTATTTCAATGCAATTATTTTCTTTGTCGTATTCGTAAACTGCGCGCATTTTGAAACTGCCTCTGCCCGTCTCGTAAATCTCGCGCATCTGTGCCTCATCATATAGGATTTCAGCGCCTAACGAAAAGTCGGGTGCAGGCATAAACTCCAAAATGTCGCATTTTGGGTGCTTAATATACCCGCATACGGCGGCGCAAACCTCCTTTAAATTAAAGGAACAGATGTTGCTTGCCATACCTACCGCAATTCCCTGATTGGGATTTACCAGAATATTCGGAAATGCCACGGGAAGAAGTGTAGGTTCTTTCATTTCCCCGTCATAGTTGTCAACAAATTTTACGGTATTTTTGTTTATATCTCCGAAAAATTCCTGACAAATTGAATCAAGCCTTACCTCTGTATAACGCGAGGCGGCATATGCCATATCACGCGAATACTGTTTTCCGAAATTGCCCTGAGATTCCACAAGCGGATGTAAAAGCGCCTCGTTTCCTTTTGTAAGGCGGACTAATGTTTCGTAAATAGCGCTGTCGCCGTGCGGATTTAACTTCATTGTCTGTCCCACAACGTTTGCCGATTTTGTCAGCTTTCCGCCCAAAAGTCCCATTTTATACATTGTATAAAGCAGTTTTCTGTGCGCAGGCTTTAAGCCGTCAATTTCGGGTATTGCACGCGAAACTATAACGCTCATCGCATAGGGCATATAATTGCTTTCAAGAGTTTCGCATATTGGCTGTTCTTCTATAGGAGCGGGAATATAGCTTTGCTCATCAGTTTTTTTCTTTTTTGCCATTTATTCTCGCTCCTTTCTAGCTTATATCAAGCATTTCCATATACAAATGCCCGTTTTTAGCTATATGCTCTTTTCTCTCTGAAAGTTTATCGCCCAAAAGTATGTCAAAAACCTCCGCCGTACGTTCAATATTCTCGGGCGTAACGCGGATAAGTCTTCGTGTTGCGGGGTGCATAGTCGTAAGGCTCATCATTTCGGGCTGGTTTTCGCCAAGACCTTTGCTCCGCTTAATGTCGGTGTCTGTTCGTTCAATTCCCTCTGTTTCAAGCTTTGCAAGGATTGACTCCTTTTCACCGTCGGAATAGGCAAAAAGCTTTTCGCCTTTTCGTTTTGTTTTTTCGATAGTAATTTCATAGAGCGGGGATTCGGCGATATAAACCTTTCCCATATCTATAAGGCTCGGCATAAGACGGTAAATCATAGTCAGAACAAGCGTGCGGATTTGGAACCCGTCAACGTCTGCATCGGTGCAGATTATCACCTTGTCCCACCTGAGATTATCAATATTAAACTCCTCAATGCCTTTTATGTGTTTTGATTTTATCTCAATCCCGCAGCCTAAAATCTTTACCAAGTCCAAAATAACGTCGCTTTTAAAAATCTTGCTGTAGTCTGCTTTTAAGCAGTTTAAAATCTTTCCGCGGATAGGCATAATTGCCTGAAAAGATGCATCTCTTGCAAGTTTACATGAACCGAGCGCGGAATCGCCCTCCACGATATAAACCTCACGCTTTGAAATATCTTTACTTCGGCAGTCAACAAATTTTTCCACTCTGTTTGTGATGTCCATTGAGCCTGTAAGTTTCTTTTTTGTGTCAATACGCACTTTTTCGGCGTTTTCACGGCTTCTTTTGTTTATCAGAACCTGATTTGCAATTTTTTCAGCGTCGGTTTTATTTTCGATAAAATATACTTCAAGCCTGTGCCGTAAAAATTCCGTCATAGCGTCCTGAATGAACTTGTTATTTATTGCCTTTTTCGTCTGATTTTCATAGCTTGTATGTGTGGAAAATGAATTTATAACCAGCGCTAAACAGTCTGAAACATCGGTAAAAGTAATTTTTGACTCATTTTTATTGTATTTTCCGCTTTGCTTTAAATATTGGTCAATGGCGTAAACAAAGGCGTTTTTAACCGCCTTGTCCGGCGCGCCTCCGTGCTCCAGCCAGCTGGAATTGTGATAATATTCCAAAAGATTTACAGCTGTTGAAAAGCAAAATGCAATCTGCATTTTCACTTTGTATTCAGGCTTGTCCTCGCGGTCTCGCCCGACACGTTCTGCATCCCATACTTCTGTTTGTGTAAATGACTTTTCGCCGACTAAGTCATTTAAATAGTCAACAATTCCGTTTTCGTAATAGTATTCAAATAGTTCTGTGCCTGTTTCGGTTTCGTTATAGAAAATGAAGCGTATGCCTGCATTTGTCATAGCCTGCTTTTGCAGGGTATCCTTAAAAAATTCAACAGGAATATTTATGTCGGTAAAAACATCTCTGTCGGGGCGCCATTTCGTTACAGTTCCTGTTTTTGCAGAAGGTACGGGTGTTTTGGTAAGTCCGCCGATATTCTCGCCCTTTTCAAAATGGAGAAGATAACACATTTTATCACGGATAACCTCAACATCCATATACTCGGACGAATACTGCGTAGCGCACGCGCCCAAGCCGTTTAAACCAAGGCTGTATTCATACATACCTCCGTCATTGTTGTTGTATTTTCCGCCGGCGTAAAGTTCGCAGAATACCAGCTCCCAATTATAGCGGTTTTCCTTTTCGTTAAAATCTAAGGGAATACCGCGTCCGTAATCGCGCACCTCGATACTTGAGTCTTTAAAACGGGTCACTTCAATTATATTGCCGTAGCCCTCGCGTGCTTCGTCGATAGAGTTTGATAAAATTTCAAAAAAAGAATGTTCACAGCCCTCCAAACCGTCCGAACCGAAAATAACGGCAGGACGCTTACGCACTCTGTCGGCACCTTTTAGACTCGTTATGCTTTGATTTCCGTATTCTTCTTTTTGCTTTGGCATAGCAAAATCCTTTCTATATCAATATCTTTGATTTTTTACAATAATTACATACATATTATACCATATTTAGTGAATTTTGTCAAATTATATTAATAGTATTGTAATTGCAAAAAAAATGTGTTAAAATGCAAGGTAGATAAGGTTTTACTTATTTTATACGGAAGGTATGAAAATAATGAATGTAGAATATGTATATCTGCAACTTTACAGACTTTTTGATAAGTCAACGCCGATTGCCGCTGATTGCGGAAGACTGTGTGATAAAAGATGCTGTCACGGCGATGAATGCGGAATGTACCTTTTCCCCGGAGAGGAAAGAGTATTTAAACTGCTAAAACCCGACTGGGCAAGTATAGAAAAGTCTGATTTTGTTTATGAGTTTGACGGAAAAAAGAAAAGCGTGCCTATTTTGTTTTGCAAAGGCAGTTGTGACCGTTATCAAAGACCGCTCGCCTGTCGGATTTTTCCGCTTACTCCGTACATAAATGATGAGGGAAAAGCAGAAATTATAATCGATCCGCGTGCAAAATCGATGTGCCCTCTTGCAAAAACGCTTGACACTTCGGATTTTGATCGGAAATTTTTTAGGAATGTTAAAAGGGCATTTTCCGTTTTGATAAAAAACAGGGAAATTGCAGAGTATCTTAAAAGCTATTCACAGTACATAGATGAATATAAAAAATTTTTTAAAGAGTGATTGATATGAAAAGACAAAGAAAAGCTAAAACCAAAGAATTCTCCAAAAGTAAAGCTGTAAGAATAACAGTTATCGTTCTTGCTGTGCTGATAGCATTAACGGGCGGAGTTTTTGCCGCGCTTAATCCTGGGAATAGAATTGCAAAGGGAGTAAGTGTAAACGGTATAAATGTCGGTCATATGACGCAGGAAGAGGCAAAAAAGGCGATAACGGACGGAAAGGATTTTGCAGGGCAGGCAATAATCTTGAAGGACAGCGTGTCGGGAGCGGAAAAAAGCTTTGCGTGGGAAGATGCAGAGCTTAAACGGGATATTGATAAGACGGTAGAGGAAGCATATAAGATAGGCAGAGGGGACGGACTTATAGGAAATACCGTATCGCTTGTTAAACTGTTATTTTCACAAATGAATATTCCGTACAGCTACACATATAATGAAGAAAAACTATCGGGAATACTCTATGATTTCGGCGTTTTTGTAAACGGCGAGCAGAACAATTATGTTTTAGAATACGGCGACGGAATTGTAAAAGTAAAAAAGGGTACAAAGGGTCAGGACAGAGATGTATCGGATTTGGTGGAGGCGGTTATTTCTTCGCTTCAAAGGGAAGAAAACAGCGTTTTGCTGAAACTTGAAACTAAAAATCCGCCTGAACCCGATGCGGAGAGTCTTTATAAAGAAATCTATATAAAGCCTCAGGACGCAACTTATGAAATTGCAGACGGAAAGATGACGATAACTCCCGAACAGGTAGGCAGAGAAATTGACAAAGCCGAGGCGGAGGCAAACATTGACGCAATTAAGGCAGGGAATACCGTAACACTTAAGCTGATAACACTAAATCCTGAGGTGACAGAAAGCTCAATAAACGCACAGCTTTTCGGGACGGTGCTTGGAAAGTTTGCAACATCTTATGCGACGTCATCAAAAAACAGGAGCGATAATGTAGAGCTTGCGGCAAGCAGAATTAACGGTATAATACTTATGCCGAATGATGAATTTTCATATAATAAAGTAGTAGGACAGAGAACGGCGGCAAACGGATTTAAGGAAGCACCCGTATTTGAAAACGGCGAGACGGTACAGGGTATGGGTGGCGGAGTATGTCAGGTAAGCAGTACACTTTATTCTGCAGTTTTGTATGCAGATTTGCAGGTTCTGGAGAGGCAAAGCCATTCTCTAACGGTTTCCTATGTGCCGAAAGGTCAGGATGCAACCGTAGCATACGGCTCAATTGACTTCAGGTTTAAAAATAATACGAAAAATCCAATAAAGATAACGGCAAAAACAGGCGGCAAATCGCTTGAAATATCTGTATGGGGCGCAAAACCCGAGACACAGAAGAAGGTTGAGATAATAAATACCGTAACAGAAACAAAATCTCCGACAGTTGAAGAGGTTACTGAGCCGAGTATGAAACTTGGTGAAAGAAAGGTTATTTCCAACGGAAAGACGGGATACACAGTGGCGACTGTCCGCAAAGTTTACGAAAACGGAAAGGAAGTAAAGGCGGAGAAAATGCCTGTCAGCAAATATAAAATGGTTCCGACAAAGGTTATGGTAGGCTCCGCATCTGTTCCTGTTTTTGATGAGGTAAAAACAGAGGATAACGAAAAAACTGAAGAAAAAACGGAAGAAAAGAAAGAAGAAAAGACGGAAGAGAAAACTGAGCAAAAACCTGAAAAAACCATTGAAAGACCTGGTGCAAACACAGCTCAAGAGGAAGAATAAAATACAGGGAGGACGGGGTTGCTATGATACTTATAATAGCCGAAAAACCGAGCCTTGCCAGGAATATAGCCGCCGGCATAGGAAAAATGCAAAGAGCCGACGGCTTTTTGTATGACCAAAATTACATAATAACTTGGGCTTTCGGGCATCTGTTTTCGCTTTGCGATATTGAGGACTATGTGCCAAACGGTAAAGGGCGCTGGACTTTGGAAAATATTCCGTGCTTTCCTGAAAAGTTCAAATTCAAGCTAAAATGCAATAAGAATAACCAAGTTGACAGCGGTGTAAAAAAGCAATTTGAAACTATAAAAACTCTTATAAACAGAGATGATGTGGACACTGTTGTAAATGCGGGCGACTCGGACCGCGAGGGCGAAATAATTGTCAGGATTTGCGTAGATAATGCCTTAAATACCAAGAAAGCATTTAAAAGGCTGTGGCTCCCTGACCAGACACCCGAGACGGTAAAAGAGGCGCTTGGTAATATGAAAGACGAGTCAGAATATGATAATCTTGCAAATGAGGGATATGCAAGGACGTTTATGGACTGGCTTTACGGCGTAAATCTCACAAGATATGCAACGCTTAAAACAGGGATGCTTTTAAGAGTGGGCAGAGTAATTGTACCTATTGTGAAAGCAATCTACGACCGCGACCTTGCGATACGCAATTTTAAACCCGATATTTATTATGCAATTTGCAGTAAGGAGAATACAAACGGAGAGGAAATAGAGCTTACAAGCCGTGAAAAATTCGATAAGAAGGACGTAAAAAAGGCACAGGAACTGTGCGATAAATATAACGGACAGCAAGCGACGGTAACGGGCAAAAGGACAAAAAAGGACAGCTTAAAGGCCGGGAAACTTTATTCGCTTACTAAATTTCAGAACGCACTTGGTAAAAAGTATAAAATGCCAATGGAGGAAAGCCTTAAAATTCTGCAAGGGCTGTATGAAAAGGGATATGTGACATATCCGAGGACAAATTCCGAATATCTTGCCGAGGCGGAAAAGGATAAAATCAAAATGATTTTGGATGGGGTTAAAAAGCTGGGTTATCCTGTTGAATTTAAAACGGGCAAGAATATCTTTGACGACTCGAAAATCGAGGCGCACTCGGCTCTCACTCCGACATATAAAATTCCGCCAAAGGACGCGCTTTCAGAAGATGAAAAAAAGGTTTACGGTGCGGTTATGCGGAGATTTGTTGCGGTTTTCTGCAGTGAGGAATGCGAGGTACAAAAGCAGGAAATAAAAATTTCGGTTGGGGATTTGGAGGAATTTTCTCTGAAAGGAACGGTAATTTTAAAACAGGGCTGGACAAAATATGATGATTATACTAAAAAGGATAAAATTCTGCCAAAGCTTGAAAGGGGAGATACGGTAAATATTAACTTTAAACTTTCAGAAAAGGAAACAAATCCGCCAAAGCATTATACGATTGAAACGCTCAATAATTATCTGAAAAATCCGTTTCGGGAGGATAAGCAGAATATAGAAAATGAAGATGACGCAGAGGAATATCGTGCCGTATTTGAGGGTTTGGAGCTTGGAACTGAGGCAACAAGAACGGGAATTATAGAAAATGCCATAAAAAGCGGATATATTTCGCTCAAAAAGGACGTTTACGGAATTCTTCCCGGGGGAGAATTCCTAATAGAATCCCTTGCACGCATGGGCATCACAATGGATAAGTATAAGACCTCGGAGTTCGGCAAAGCATTAAAGCGGGTGTACCGAGGAGAAATTGCGATAACGGACAGTACAGCTCTTGCGGAGGAAGAGATAAAA
>JAIKVQ010000020.1 GCA_024685565.1 Bacillota bacterium | reverse complement strand
GTGGGCATATGGTGGCATATCCGTACATTCCAAAAGAATAGCACCTATATCAGGATTTTCTTTCACCATTCTGTCAGCGATATTTGACAGCTCATCGCCAAGCACTTCATAGTCAAGACCGCCTTCACCGGTAAGAATATTAGGAAATTCTTTCTCGTCCTGTGCACCGTAAACAACACAGCGCTTCTGCATTTCTCCGCTTATCCCGCACGCTTCAAAAAGTGACGGTGTGAGCGTGTTTTTGTTGGCAGTCATAATTCCTAATTTTTGATTGGATTTTAATCCTGTTAATGCCCATGGCACTTGAACCATAGCAGACAGATAGCACGGGATATCCAATTGGTCAGCCACCAATTTCTGATAATGGCCAAAAAATCCGCAATTTGCACAAATTGCGCGGCAACCATCCATTTCCAGTTGTTTTGCTGCCTCAACAATACTATTTAGAATTGACATATCTCCTGCCAAAACATTATCAATGCCCGAACCTTTTACTTCTATAAATTTCACAGGAAAATCATATGTATATGCATTGGATACATTGCCGGGAAAAAACGGCAAATGTGCCCATAATTGTAAGATACCGATAGGATAACCGTTCATTAGCTGCCCAACCGTTGTCAGATATCTTCTATTAGGTGTGGTCGGACCTATATATCCATAGTTACGTACTATATTAGACATTACTTTTCTCCTGTATGAACATACTTTAACAGCGTATCCTTATCCATTCCTGCGATACCAAGTTGCTCAAGACTGCGTCCTTCCTTGCGCCAATCCTTTTCGTGGACTACATTGATGATGTCGATAAATCCGTTGGTAAGTGGCATTGAAACGCCCAAAAGTTCACCGATTGCAGCCCACGGAACAAGTCCGAACGGAATATCCTCGGTAAGATAACGGCTGTTTATGTCATTAGGTCCGCAAATCGGCGTAAGCCCGATTGAACCGTGCCCTTCTTTGTAAAGATCCTGCCAAGTCCATTGATAGTCATCAGGACGACCTGCAAAATCCTCCATCGGACGCAAGTTATATCCCAAGACATTTCCGAGTGCCTTGCGTTCTTTATCCATTGCAATATTCAAACGGCAAGCAGACGGCGTCCAACCGTGTTCATACAAGAAGAAATTAACCTGCGGACTTTCAATACGTGAAATATTGAATAAAACAGGTCCTGCGTGCCAATCCGGATTTACGATTGCAAGACCGCACTCCAAAACATCTGTATAGATTTTTTCAAACGGGAACAAATCCTCGCGCATTTCATCAATCAGCTCCGCTCCCTTTTCGGCAGGTAAAAATGCAATGTTTATTGGGTTTCTTCCGAATACATTTACCGTATCCGAGCCAGGTGCTGTAAGACGTGCGTCATATGGCAAGTTGTTTGCATCCGCAAATATCGGGCAATCATTGCCGTCAAGCTCTTTTTTCAAGACGAGTGCTGAAAAAGCGCCCGGGAATGTAACAACTATTTGGTCTTTATGAAGGTGTCCTTTTAATAATTTTGCATATCCGCTATGTGCAAATGCAGGTGCGACAATACAGATATAGCGGCAACCAGCAACCGCTTTCTCGATGTCATCAGTCACCATATTGAGCTGAACTGGCCCCTGCAACTCAGGAATATTACCCTGCAACTTAATTGTTTTGGTTTCAAAAACCTTTTTCATATTATTTTTGAATTGCGG
This sequence comes from Bacillota bacterium, assembly GCA_024685565.1. Classification (GTDB taxonomy): domain Bacteria; phylum Bacillota; class Clostridia; order UBA1381; family UBA1381; genus UBA1738. The sequence goes on along the minus strand of JAIKVQ010000020.1, from coordinate 23,336 downwards.
CATCTCAAAAAGATTTACCGTGTGTCCTTTCAGCGTAAATTCCGCTGCCATTGTGTGTGCGCCGTTACCGCCGCCCAGCACTGCAATTTTTTTTGGTGTCATAATTATTTCTCCTTCTTCCTCGGCATAGCCGTACTATTATACAACTATATAATAAGTCAATTTAGTATCAAAAACAATCGTTAATATTAATTAAAAGTTTGCATATATTGACATTTTTATAGTTTCAAGCAACATATTGTCGGTTTTATATCCCATTTCCGCAAAATAATGTCAAAGTAGTAATCGCTCCTGTCAAGTGTTACTAAATCTCAAGCTCCATTCCATCATAAGCGACGATAATACCTGCTTTATCCATATATCTCTGAATCTCGTCGTGCGACTTATGCGCATATCGAGACATATGTGAAATAACAATTCTTCCTGTTTCTTTAATCAATTCTTGTGACCTTATTGTTGAAGACATTGCGGTATCTGATTTTTATCGGAAACCGAATGATTTGCAGGCACTCATATTATGTCATATTCGCCCACTTTTATGGGCGCAAAAAGCTCTAATCTGCGCACATTGTATTGCGGTAAATCCGCCGCAATTTTTTTCATAGCAGTTTTCTCTGCCCACATTCTTATATCTTTATTTAAAATTGCTTTAATTGTATCAAAGCATTGCGGCCAATCGCAAATGCGACATATGAAGTAATTAAAAACACAAAAATAATGCTTCAAACCTCTTCATACGCTAATCCTCTGTTTTCCTACTACTGTGCATTTATAGTTCCTTTTACAAATATAATAACTCGCTACTATTACCTTTTCAATGCACAATATTTGCAAAAATAACAAATATTTGTAAGCCCCTGTCTTTTAATTAAGTGCAAAAATTATCCACACCCCTTACGTGCATTTTTAGTTGATGTTTTCAAATTGTAATTAATACTGTAAATAGTTGTAACCAGTACTGCTATCGGTGCCGTCAATGTGCGTAACAAAATCGCTGACAATTTCTTCAACATATTTCCAGTACTTTCATTTTTTTATTATTTCAATCTTAATTTTTATCTTGACAATATTATATCATATGCATTATAATAAATCTATGCAGAAATATATTGAATTTTTAGGGGAAATTTTAAGATATGGCTAAAAATATTGAAGACACATTTGACAGTAAAATGGACAGTACAGATATTTACAATTACATTTTACCAAATGGAATTAAAATTGATTACCAACCGGTTCAGCCAACCGTCAATGCACACTATCACTCTTTTATTGAATTGTTTTATATTCTAAAAGGGAAAATCCAACACGAATTCAACGGTTCATTTTCTATATTGCAAGAGGGAGATTTCGCTTTAATTGATGTAAAATCATTTCATAAATTCACAAAGATTGAGGGCAATGACTGCTCCCTTATTAACCTCCTTTTTCTGCCAACTTTTATTGATCCATCTCTTAATGCTGACAGTGATTTCAATAGCGTTATTTCCAGCAGGACTATTAACCAAAAAACATTACCTTCACATGTTGCAATAAATCAGATTTATCACGAATCTGAAAATGAAATAAGACGAATTTTACTATGCATGCACTCAGAATTTTTTAATGCACAATATAGATATTTAGAAGTGTTAAAATCATTATTAAAATCGCTTCTAATTCATATTTTAAGATATATGTTAAATGATATTATGCCTACATCAGGCAGCAATTCAATTGATATTGCAATAGATTATATAAACAAAAATTACCAAGATAATATAACTCTTTACGATGTATCTGCGTTGCTTCACTATACACCCCAATATTTCAGTACAAAATTTAAAAAAATAACCGGCGTCAACTTCTCTCATTATCTCCAAAGTGTACGAATAGCTCACAGTTGTCAGCTTTTACAGTTTACAAATATAAAAATAAGCGAAATTGCAACCCTTGTAGGATATCAAGATCTAAAGCAGTTTGAATTTGTTTTTAGAAAACACACCGATCGTACACCTATGCAGCATCGTCAGTTTTGCCGTCAAAATCGCGAAATACAATTTATTCTTCAATAATCCGTTGAGTAAAATATTAAATATCAAGTGATTACCGAAAAAAGAGCCTGCAGAGCCAGCGGTAACGGTGGAAATTTATGAACTTATCTTCTCTTGCCTGTGATGTGGGCATAGCCAGCCAACCGCCGAAAGATGGCTTTCTATTCTTGTTGCATCAAATATAGTATACTTTCTTAATCCCTTTTCTAACAATATAACAAAACGTGCTATTTCCCAGCTATCTTGCAAATTCTTTAATGTCTCGTATATACTTTTCATTTGATTTGGGACTTTTTTCTTCTGAGATAAGGTATTCATAGAATTCTGTTATCTTGTTTTCCGATATAGTCATTTCCAACAACTCCCTTACATATTTTTCTTCACTTTAGCCGTCAGGGTAATATGTTGTCAATGATTCGATTCCCAAATTATCTCCTTTCCGACAAGTAACAATACCTCATCTTTTCATAATTTTCTATACCTAATACCAACAAAAAAAGAATGATTGATTTTATAGTTTCAACCATTCTTTCAGTCTGATTTTCATTCCGCTTTTTTATTAGGCATCACATTCGGTGATACGGGTATGATTATAATATGAATTCAACATTCACAGAATATTTTTTTGGAATGAGTTTTAATGATTAGATTTACATTTCACCTACAATCTTGTTACTAACTATAAAATAACAATAATATATTGACATTATACATATCATAGTATATAATATTTTTATAATAGTATGATAGGTGGCGTTATTTTTGAAAGATTTAATTAAAAGTATAAGACTTTTTGCAAATATGAATCAGGAACAGTTTGCGGATTGTCTGGGGACTACCGTCCTCTCTGTTAACCGTTGGGAAAATGGCAAAACCGAACCAAACAAGATGGCACAGAAGCAATTATATCAGTTTTGCAAAAATAATAGCATTGATTTGGCTAAAATTATAATAGATTCCAAAGCGTGTGAGAATACTGATAATAAGTTAATTTTATACCACGGCTCTAAAAGCGGTATTGTTGGGGATATTGCCCCCATCAGCCGAAGTCAATGTGATTTTGGCAAAGGTTTTTATATGGGCACAAGTGCATTGCAGCCTCTTACTTTGATATGTGCAGAAGACAAGCCTAAATTCTATACAGTAGAGCTTGATCTATCAGGACTTAAAGTTCTTAATATCAATATGGGACTTGAATGGGCACTCTTAATTGCATATTACCGCAAGGAGATGGAATCAGCTGTTGGCAGTAAGATTTATGAAAAATACGCTAATTTTGCAAATGGTTACGATATAATAATCGGATATATTGCAAATGACCGTATGTATACCGAGCTTTCCCGTTTCTTTAATAGGACATTAACGGACACAGTCCTGATTCATTGCTTATCTGCACTTGATTTAGGCAAGCAGTATGTTGCAATTACAGAAAAGGCATGCAAGCAGATTAAAATTTTGAAAGAGGAAAGTTTGTCCCAGCTTGAACTTGCAATTCTCCGCGATATGAGCGTAGAACGCAGGAAAGAAGGCATTTCTCTCACTGATGAAATTGAAGTCAAATATCGTCGCGAAGGAAAGTTCTTTGATGAGATTTTGAAAGGAATTTGATTATGAATAAGTCTTTACAATTATCTCTTTGTGATACTCAAGGAAAACTATTTGAGTTATCAGGTGAACGCGGATATGATAGTGAAGCTTTTATTAAGGCATTTATGACTACAGATATTGCAAAAGATATGGACAAGGATTTTCATCATATTCAATGGGCAGGCAAAGAATATATAATGTCTCGTATGGAAGACGAAAATTCAGATTCACTATTAGATAACGGAATTGTATTCGATAACGAAACACTATATTGGACTGGTTATATTTACAGGTACTGGAATATATATACCGGCGAATCAAGCAAAGAAATATACAAGCAAGCTCCTGCCAAAACTATGCATGCCGTTTATTTAATGTATCACACCATGAGTCCTGAACTTGCAATTGATAGACTAAAAGAGTCTTATAATGAAAAAAAATGATTTTTTGTCAAGGTTTTTTTGAATTAACATCAACCTTATGATACTTCATCTATAAAAATTTCCGACCACATGTTATCCCACAGTCAGCTTTGGAGTATATGGAAACAGCGGAGATAAGATGTCCAAACAGCAAATTAAATGGAGCAGAAACGGCTAAAAACCGTCAAAAGTGCTATTTATCAGCATTTTCGGGCTATTCGGGACGAAGAGGCCGCAGGTTCAAATCCTGTTATCCCGACCATACTCAATCATTGGATGTGCGAATGGGAAAAGCGCGTAAAAGACGCAGGATGAAATCTTATTGGCGATCAAGGATGATAAATGACGCTCCCAACGACGCTGCTCTTGACAAGTGCAAAGCTTTTGGTTAATCAGCAACGGAATAATAGCATTATGAATTTGCAATACAGACAAAGAGAGAAGCCAAAATGACTCCTCCCTCTTTATCTTGTCGCATTAAAGCATTCTTTTTCTCTATCGCCTATTATTCTTGTATCCTTTGGAGCAGAATAAAAGAGGGTCTTGTATCAACCAAGAGCGACGTCAAGCATCATCATCAATGTAAAACCGAGCGAAAACATCAGAACACCGATATTTGAATGTTCACCTGAAGACATTTCAGGGATAAGTTCCTCAACGACAACATATATCATAGCACCCGCTGCAAAGCTCAAAAGATACGGCATTGCCGGTATGAGAAAGGCTGCCAAAAGGATTGTGATCACTGCCGCAACAGGTTCTACCGCACCCGACAATACACCGTCAAAAAAAGACCTCATTTTGTTTCTTCCCTCTGCGTAAAGCGGCATAGATATAATTGCGCCTTCGGGGAAATTCTGAATTGCAATACCAAGCGAAAGAGCCAAAGCTACGCCTGCCGTAATATTTGCAGAACCCGAAAGATACCCCGCATATAAAACGCCGACAGCCATTCCCTCCGGTATATTATGTAGCGTAACAGCTAAAAGGAGCATTGTAGTTCTGGAAAATTTGCTTTTCGGTCCCTCCGCTGTCTCCGTATTCATATGTAAATGAGGAATACTCTTATCTAATATTAGCAAAAACAGTATTCCCAGCCAAAATCCAATCATCGCAGGAACAAACGAGAATTTGCCGAGACCTGCCGACTGTTCAAGCGACGGAATGATAAGGCTCCAAACAGATGCTGCCGTCATAACACCCGCTGCAAATCCCGTCAGCGCACGCTGCACCCGCTTATTCATCTCTTTTTTCATAAAGAAAACACAAAATGAGCCAAGAGATGTGCCGATAAAAGGTATTAAAATGCCTATAATTATTTCAAACATTATTATCCGCTCCTTACTTTGAAGTGCAGTATGCCAAAGCCTTTAATCGCTTGTTATCCAATAATGACACTCATGGTTACAAGACACTAATATCCAAAAAACTCTCTCCATGCACAGGAGAAAAAGCGGTCAAGCGTATCCGCATAATGCATAGCATCTTCACGGGTGAAATTATGCTCTACAGTCTGAAACACGGCGTTGATGTTGGCAGTAGTCAGAAGATGAAGCTCTTTTATTCTAAAATCTTTTATCTTAATTCCCTGCTTTTTGAGCATTTCCATGAAGGATAGTGTCGTCTGCTCCTCCAGTGCCGCAAAATCATGAAGAAAATTCTCATATTTCGTGCCTTGTGATTTGCAAACAATCAAGCGAAATGCATCCAAATGCTCATAAATATAGCCAACTGCAAGTTTTGCATCCTTGCCTGATTCCCAACAACTGAGATCACCGGTACCAATAAACTGTTCCTGACTATTTACCTCCTGACTGAGCAAAGCCAACAATCCCTGATAAGCAGGCTCTACAAGAGCTGAAAACATATCTTCCTTGTTCGCAAAGTGTTTATACAGTCCAGAGGCGCTCATTCCTGCTGCGGAAGCAATCCGGCGCATAGAAGCGTCATTAAAACCGTATTCTAAAAATTCAGACATCGCAGCGTCAATAATACTTTTATGGTGCAGTTCCTTATCCCTTATCATAGAAATCTCCTTGACAACAAAGTGAACGGTGTTTTCTTGTTTAGTATACAACGCCCACCGCGTTTTGTCAAGTGCTGTTTATTGCTATATCTATCGCATAAGGTCACAGTTGTTTTAAAAATTCTATTACAATTTCAGTGGATAGTTTTGCTGTTTCCGCCTCAAACTTATCTATGCTGACTGACGCCTCACCGTCAGCATTATCGGAAATTACGCGCAGAATTGCAATCGGAACAGCGGCATAATAGGCAGTCTGTGCAATAGCTGCGCTCTCCATTTCGGCAGCTATTGCACCAAATTGAGAGAATATGTATTTGCGTCTTTGTGTATCTGCTACAAATATATCGCCTGTTGCAATGATACCCTCTCTGATATTTACGCCGTCCAACACCTGCCCTGCTGCCTTTGCAAGCATACCAGAAAGTGTTTTATCGGGCAAAAAAACCGTAGATTTATCGTGATTTACGCCCGTACACAGATAACCGGGTGCATAACCGAATGCCGTTACATCAAAATCATGCTGAACAAAACCGGTGGCAATAACCGCATCGCCAACACGTAAGCCCGGTTCAACGGCACCGGCTATACCGGTATTCAGAATTGCATTCGGAGAAAAACGGTCAATCAGAAGCTGTGTGCCGCGCGCAGCATTTACCTTGCCGACTCCGCATTTAAGGATTATTACCTGAATATCGTACAGCCCGCCGCTGTAAAAGGAATAGCCGCAAAATTTTGTGACCGTTTTTTCTTCAAGTTGGGCCACAAGATATTCGATTTCACTATCCATTGCCCCTATTATACCAATTCTGACTTTATTTTTCATAAATAAGCTGCTCCTTTGTCCAATTTTGAAGGACAATAAGCATATCCTTTGCTGCCTGTTTTGCATCATCAAGATTATGCTCCATATAATTTCCGCATTCTTTTCGTGTAGCTCCCGGAATATCCCCATCAAATAGCGAAATATAGCTGAACGCCCTCTTTACAAAAGCGATTGCTTCATCTTTTCCAACTGCGTCACGAAGCAACATATAAAATCCTGTACGGCAACCCATTGGTCCTATATAAATCACGCTGTTTTTGATTTCGCTGTTTCTTGCATAGGTTGCAAAGAGATGCTCTAAGGTATGCATACCGGCATAGGGAAGATAATCGCCGCCATTAGGCCTTTTCATTCGGATATCATAGGTCACAACATCACCATCTGTTCTGGAAATATACATTCCTTTTTCAAGCTTGTTGTGATTTACGGAAAAGCTTGCGATTTGCCCCATCTTATTTTCGCCTGACCTCAAACAATCATTTTCATTCACACTCATATAAAAACCCCCTCTAATGCAATCAAGCCTGTAAAGCGGCTTTTAACTCTCCTGTTCTGTTTGTCTTTTCCCAGCCGACATTCAATTCCTCACGACCCATATGTCCATAAGCGGCAAGATTCTTATATATCGGCTTTCGTAAATCGAGTTCGCGTATAATGGCAGTAGGACGGAAATCAAACACCTTTGATACCGCTTCACTCAGCTTAGCATCGGATACTATGCCTGTACCGAAGGTCTCTACAAGCACGCTTACCGGTCTGGCAACACCGATAGCGTACGCAAGCTGAATTTGACACCGATTTGCAAGGCCCGCTGCAACAACATTTTTGGCTGCCCAGCGAGCAGCGTATGCGGCAGAACGGTCAACCTTTGTAGGATCCTTTCCTGAAAAAGCGCCGCCGCCGTGAGGTGCACTGCCGCCGTAAGTATCAACGATTATTTTGCGCCCCGTAAGCCCTGTGTCACCCTGCGGTCCGCCGATTACAAAACGGCCTGTGGGATTGACAAAAATCTTTGTCCTATCGTCCATAAGCTTGGCGGGAACAATGGGCTTGATAACAAGCTCTATCACATCTTGGCGTATTTCTTCCAGGCTCACTTCCTCGTTATGCTGAGTGGATACAACAACAGTATCTACCCGTATAGGATTATGGTTCTCGTCATATTCGATAGTTACCTGTGTCTTTCCATCAGGGTACAGATAATTGACCTTTTTTTCCTTACGGATTTTTGCAAGCTGTTTTGCCAGCCTATGTGCCAGAGAAACGGCAAGCGGCATCAGTTCACGGGTCTCGTCGCAAGCATAGCCAAACATCATACCTTGATCGCCTGCGCCGTTATCTTCAGCGGAAGAATTTACAGCCTTTGCCTCCAAGGACTTATCAACACCCATAGCAATATCCGCTGACTGCTCATCAATATTTGTAATTATGCCGCAGGTATTTCCGTCTAAGCCCATAGAAGCATCGTTATAGCCAATTTCACAGATTGTTTTTCGGGCAATAGAGGGAATATCTATATAACAAGAGGTGGAAATCTCGCCCATAATATGGATTAATCCTGTAGATGCTGTTACCTCACACGCCACACGGCTCAAAGGGTCTTTTTCAAGGATAGCATCAAGTACTGCATCTGAAATCTGATCGCAGATTTTATCAGGATGCCCCTCTGTTACCGATTCTGATGTAAAAAAATAATGATTCATATTTAATTCTCCTTTCAAGAAAATAATGCGGTTATACTAAAGTTCTCCCGCCATAAAGTTAGCAATAACTAACTTTATGGCGTAATTATTCTGCTTTTTCATTTGATATAAACTTCTCTAAACTTTTTTCAGCCCCACTCAAATGTAGCCCAGCGGTCATTTATCTTCGGAAGCAACAACGCAAACAGCTTAGCGCGGATACTGTATTTTTTCATTTCCTCATTGAAGCTGTGCTCCTCTATGAGCCGTATACCTTCCGTCAAATCCGCAATTTCCTGTGCGGTATCTGTACCGGAGAGAAAATGGGCATTCGTGTTCTTTACCGTATCATGATGCTTCTCGTTTTTTTGCATAAGCTTATTGTTCTGTTCGGCTATCAAAGTACCGCCGTCGGGAAAGTTGCATTTTAAAAGTTCTAAAAGTGTACGAATCTGTTCCAGCGTAAGATACATAAACAGTCCTTCTGCAATAAATACAGGCTTTCCTTTTCTGCCATTAATCTTATCTTTTACCTGCGCACACCATTTATCCTCTAATGCGCTTCCTGCAATCATAGTCACCCTGGCCTGCTCCGGATAAGCTTTCCTTCTTGCCTCAATCGCATCCGGCAAATCCAAATCAAACCACCAGATTTTCCCGTTATCCACGCGTGCAAAACGGTTATCGAAACCTGCACCTATGTTCACTACTACCGTATCCGGTGCTTTCTTAATAATCTCCTTCATCTGTCTATCCAGCATAATTGTTCGTGCCACCACGCCCTCATGCGACAGAAATTTGTCATAAGGCTGCGTATCAATGTTTAATGCTTCAATGATCTCCACTGCCTTGGGGTCCTTGATGCGAGCATTCGGTCTCATCGTTTCATTCGCCTTGACCACAAGCGGAATAATAGCAGTCGTCTGAACATCGCCTAATTTTAATTCCATAATCGTATCCTCCTTTTGAATTTAAAATACTTTGGCGAACGGTGTTCGCTTTAGTATAGAATACACCGTTCGCTTAACTTTGTCAAGTGTTTTTTTAATTTTTTTGATTATAGGTGACCGTATTACTGAAAAAACTGTATTTTTCAGTAATAGTCAACTGTTTCTTTTGTTCTTTTTATTCACGGTCCTTTAGAATTTCGCTCAGGTTGATTTTTTCCAAGTACCTTACGAGCATAAGCCGCGTAACAAGGTATGAAAGAAGGATTATGAGAAGTACCAAAATATAATGGAATGACGAAATTACTGCTTTAAACCCTCCGTTAACATTTGACACGGCATACGGATATATTGCATCTACTATTTTTTTGCAAAGAGGTATGCCGAATGCTACCGCAGCTAACGTAATATAAAAAGAATTTCCTATATAAAATGAATGTACCGTTTTTCTGTCATAGCCAAGTGCTTTCAAAAGCGATATTGAGGAGCGGCTTCTGTCAATTTCCAACTTCATAAGAAGGTACATTACCGATATAAATATCAGTACCGACACGCCGATAAGCATAACAATCATACCCGCCATAAGCGTCATAAATTTATTTGCTCCGTATTTTACATCCTCTTTTGCAACCTCCGAAAGCAACATATTATGCTTGAAGTCAATTTTACTATCTGAGAACACAGTATTATAGTAATATGTATCTCTTGCAGGTCTGCGTTCTCCTGTATCAAGGTCATCAGGATCAAAATACAGCAATCCGAAAGCCTCACGCATAGCGTCTATATTCATAAAAAAGTAAAGTCCTCCGCTGTATTCGCACTCCCCCGCTATATTAAACGCATAATATTTATCAGATGAAATATCTTTTAGCACCACTTCGTCGCCGACTTCATATCCGAATTTTATGACGGCAGAGCTTGATACATATACATCATTTGGATTATCGCTCATATATGGTGCAAAATCAAAATACGGATTGTCATAATCAATTCCCATTAAAGTTACTTCCATTTCAGATGATGTCATCGGAAAATTAACATAAAACCCTTTTGTAAACCCCAATTCCGAATGCTTCGGCAAATCGGTAACGGGGTTTCTCAAAATATACATATAGTTGTAATGTATGTCATTTTCTACGCCGTCTATATAACCTTTAAGGCTTCCGTAACACGCAACCGAAAACAATATCAGAAGTAGTGATAAAATAACTCCCGCAAACAAGGTGATATTACCTTTTAACTCCCTCAAAAACTGACGGATTCGGAATTTGGCACCGAAACTTATATTATCAAGCGCAGGACCTATACTTGCTTTTCCTGACGGCATTTTTCTCATCATAGCAAGCGGCGTCGCATTAAGTTTTTTAGAGAGAACAAACCAATTTATAATATACGCCAGCGCAATCGGCATACCTAATGCATAGCAAACGAGATAAGGCGGATAAGTATGCTGAATACTCGGAATTGAATACAGTGCCTCTGAAGATGCAGACATAGTGTCGGTCATCAAAAAGCCGCTAATCATACCAATAAGTGCACCAGCACCCGAAATTATCATAGGAGTGCTCATATAATATTTCAGTATTTCTTTTCTGCTGTATCCGAGAGCATAAAGAGTGCCTATAACAGAACGCTCCTGCTCAATCGTTCCGCTTGAGAAAATAGCAAGCATATACACAAGCAAAATCAAAAGTATCACACCCATTATAAGTGCTGAGCTCTTGCTTATCTGTGCATCTTCTATGGCGTCGTTTATGCGTATATTATACTTGGCATCTTCAAAAGCGGAAATATTTACCGTATCAGGGACTATTCCCTTTTCTATCTGCGCTCTTATATATGTATCTTTTACTGATAAAAGATCAAAATCCAGTCGTTTAAGCTTGTCTTTTAAATCTCTTACGGTACAGCCTTCGCCGAGCTTGAAGGTATAATGATATATAAGATTGTTGCACGCAACCGTTTTATTAAATGCGCTGTCCGTCAAAACTACAATTCCGAACTCGTCATTGGGAGCAACATCGCTGCTGTTTTGTTTGACATATCCATAATCAGGCAGACAGCCTATTCCGCTTACCGAAAACTGCTGTTTTCCTATATAAAGTGTATCACCGACAAAAATATTATGATTTTTAGCATACATTTTTTCAAGGAACAGCTCTTTGTTGTTTGATGGAAGTCTGCCATATTCGGGATAAAGCAGGTCAATATTTCTTCTGTTATGAAACACCCGCAAAATGCTGCCGTTTGTTTCTATGTCGGAATAATAAGCCTCTTCTATATGCACATTAAGCTCTGACAATTCATTAAAATTCCGTTTTGAAAGAGGTGTATATGTCTCAAAGCTTCCGTCCTCAACATTGCACTCTTTCCACATATTCGTTATGCTTTTCGTTATTGAGTCGGTAGATGAGCAAAGTGATACTACCAGCATCATAGAAAGCACGATTATAGCAATCATTAAAAGGTTGCGAACTCCGTTTGCAAGCAATTCTCTCATTATGCGCTTGTTTAAAACCATAATTTCACCACACTATCTCAGCCGCCTTCATTCGTTTATCATTATGTTCAACACGGTGAACCGCGCCATCCTTCATATATACCGTTTTATGCGCCATTTTGCTGATTGTTTCATTATGTGTGACAATCAGAATAGTTGTTTTATAGTTTTCGTTGATTTTATCAAGCAAGGCAAGAATATCCTTAGATGTCTTGTAGTCCAAAGCACCTGTCGGCTCGTCACAAAGCAACAGTTTTGGGTTTTTTACAAGTGCTCTTCCGATTGCGCATCTTTGTTGCTGACCGCCCGAAAGCTCCTGGGGAAATCTGTTTTTTAGTTCTGTCAACCCTAAAACCTCCAATATTTCTTCCATGGGCAGTGGCACATCCGAAAGATACTCACCTACCTGTATGTTTTCCAATACCGTAAGATTCGGAACGAGGTTGTAGAATTGGAATACAAAGCCAAGATAATCCCTGCGGAAAGATGAAAGCGCTTCCCCTTTTATTTTTGCAATATCACATCCGTCAATAATTATGCTCCCGCTTTCAATAGTATCCAGCCCTCCTATTGCATTTAAAAGAGTGGATTTACCGCTTCCCGACTGACCTAAAATAGTGCATATTTCCCCTTTTTCAACAGACAACGATACACAGTTTAACGCTTTAACCTTTGCTAAACCTTCGCCATAGCTTTTTTCAACATTTACTACATCGACATATGACATATTTTGCCTCCTGACATTTATGCAATACTCCACATGCCGCTTTCGTTTTGCAGCATTGCCATCATACCGTTTTTATTTTTTTGCAACTACGGTAATCCACGGCTTTTTTTCGTGATGTACTGTTTTTATTTCAGTAAATCCTGCATTTTTAAGCGCTCTTTCAATTTCAGCTGCGGTATATACCCTCATTCCGTCAATAATTTTTTCAAACTTTTTACCTGCGGCGTCTGTACCATCCGATTCATTTACAATCATAAAGCACCCGCCTGAATTTAATATGGAAAAAACTTCCGCAAAACACTTATTAAGATTTCCCCAGAAATACACAGTTTCAAATGCTGTCGCAAGGTCAAATGTTTCTTTTGGAAGTGATAAATTTGATACATCACCCTGCATTATTTCACATCTACCGTCAGCGATTGCCTCTTTGTTATATTCAGTTGCTTTTAGAACCGAAAGCGGTGAATAATCAACCGCCCAAACTTTTGCTTTTGAATATCGTTTTAACAGTTCCGCCGCATTTCGACCGCCGCCGCAGCCGAGCTCTGCAATATACTTTGGGTTATTGATGTTCAAATATGATATTCCCCAATCTGCCATTTTAGCGTGACCTGAATTCATGCCATTTAACATCATTTCCCCCAAAAAACCTGCAGGTTTTCTCGTTTGGCTTACAAAATTCTTAAATAATCCCATATTTATCACCTTTCCTTTATTAAATATCAAAACAAATGCCGTCAGTTAGTCCAAGCTAACCGCACGCCCTAAAAAAGGGGGCTTATTAGTCTTGCCCCGTTATTTTAGCCCAGCCTGCCATATAAAAGCCGTGTAGCTGTTCAATATATAAAAGTGCTTCGTCCGGCGGGATTTCGTGTATAATCATTTCAAAATATGCTTTGAACATTCCCGTAATTAAAATATGTTCTAAATGAGGTTCGATGTATTTTACAGGATGTCCTATTGTTTCAAGAGTGGAATAGAATTTATGTGTTCCTTTCGTTTCTATATCTGCCATTTCGTCTATCATACCGGAAAACCGCGTTCCCTCCGAACAAAGAAGAATGAGCTTAAAAGCGTTAAGATTATCATTCGCATAAACAAATAACCGTTTCATACAGTCAAGCGAAATATCACTGACTTGTTTTAGCTGTTCTTCCTTTGAAAGACCGACAAATTGTTGCTGCGCATTTTTGTATTCCAGCATAAAATAATCGTATTGTTCTCCGACAAGTGCCTCAAACAAACCTTCTTTACTGTCGTAATATCCGTACAAAGCACCCGTTGTAACACCTGCTGTTTTTACAATATTACGCAAAGAGGCAGACTTAAAGCCCTTTTCAAGAAATTCAGCTGTTGCTGCTTTATGTATTGCCGCAATAGTAGTCCTTTCCTGTTCTCCCATAAGAAAACTCCTCTTATAAATATAACACTGTTATATAACACCGTTATAATATCACACTGTTTTCATTATGTCAAGATTATTTGAAAATATTTTTTACATTTGCTAATAATGTGTGATAATTCCATAAAAAATAAAGTTCTGAAGCTCCTTATTTCATTATTTTCATTGCCTCAGGAATGTTTTTCTTATCCTGGAATAACGCAATCCACGCATTGCAAAAAAACTTTAACTTCATCTGTCATTTCTTGTTCTTTAAAAAAGTTATATTTATTGCAAACAAAACTAAGAATATCCGTAGCAAAGGCGAATATCGGTTCATTTTTATGGAAAATTAATAATATGCAGATTGACTGACTGTAATTTTCAAATATCCTGATATAAAATAAAAATTTTAATACGAAAGGGAAACTATTATGAAAACCTTCAGCTATACAATTAAAGATGAGGTCGGCATTCATGCGCGTCCTGCAGGAAATCTTGCAAAACTTGCAAAGGGCTTTAAGGGTACAACCATAACCATAGAAAAAGGCGGCAAAAGCGTTGATGTTACAAAGCTCATGATGCTTATGGGACTGGGTGTAAAATGCGGAGATGCCGTAAACTTTATCATTGAGGGCGGTGACGAAGATGCAGCATTTACGGCAATATCAGAATTTATGTCCGCAAATTTATAATTCGGAGGCAAAGCTATTATGAAAAAATTTCACGCAACAGGCGTATACGGGGCTATTGCGATAGGCACGGCGTCTATATTTAAACGTCAGGATACAAGCGTCCGCCGTAAAAAAATTGATGATATTGATAATGAGCTAAAAAGGATTGCTCATGCAAAGGAGCGGGCTATCGCACAGCTTTCCGAAATTTACGAAAGGGCACTTTCTGAGGTTGGAGAAGCTCACGCGCAGATTTTTGAAATCCATATGATGATGATTGAAGATGATGATTATAACGAGTCTATCGAAAATATCATTAAAACGCAGTCAGTTAATGCCGAATATGCCGTAGCCGCCACATCAGATAACTTTTCGGATATGTTTGCATCAATGGACGACGCATATATGCAGGCACGCGCAACAGACGTAAAGGATATTTCAAACCGAATTATAGCGTGTCTTACAAATGAAAATCATCAAAAATCCGATACTTTGATTAAGCTGATAGTCTGTGCTGATGATTTGGCTCCCAGCGAAACCGTTTCTCTGGATAAGGATAAAGTTTTAGCATTTGTCACAGCCTTCGGCTCCTCAAATTCCCACACCGCGATACTTGCCCGCAATATGAATATTCCCGCCGTCATAAATGCAGGTGAGGATTTCCTAAATTCCGTATCAGACGGTGATAGAATTATTGTTGATGGACATACCGGAGATATAATTATTGCACCTGACAGCGAAACTGAGGCATTTTATCTTAAAAAGCAGGCAGAGGATAACCGCAAAAAATCACTTTTGCAGGAGCTTAAAGGCAAGGAAAACATCACAAAGGACGGTAAAAAGATAAATATTTATGCAAATATAGACAGAGTCAAGGAAATAGGTGCAGTCCTTGCCAATGATGCAGGCGGAATCGGCCTTTTCAGAAGTGAATTTTTGTATCTCGAAAGTAATGACTTCCCTACCGAAGAATTGCAGTTTTCCGCATATAAAAAAGTTCTTGAAAGTATGGCAGGCAAAAAAGTCATAATCAGGACCTTGGATATTGGTGCAGATAAACAGGCGGAATATTTTAACCTTGAAAAAGAGGATAATCCTGAACTTGGATTTCGAGCTATAAGAATATGCCTGACAAAACCCGAAATCTTTAAAACTCAGCTCCACGCATTATACCGTGCATCTGTATATGGCAATCTTGGAATTATGTTTCCTATGATAACAAGTGTGGGAGAGGTTGAGAAGATAAAGGTTATTTTAGAGGACGTAAAATCAGAGCTTGATAATGACGGCATAGCATATTCCGATAACATTGAAATCGGCATAATGATAGAAACTCCGGCCGCTGCCGTAATCAGCGATGAGCTTGCTCCCTTGGTGGATTTCTTCAGCATAGGCACTAATGACCTGACGCAGTACACTCTCGCATGCGACCGCCAAAATGCCAAACTTGAGCCGTTTATAGATACGCATCATAAAGCAGTGTTAAGACTTATAGAGATGGCGGCTCAAAATGCGCACAAATTCGGTGCTTGGATAGGGGTATGCGGAGAACTTGCGGCAGATACTTCCCTCACCGAAACTTTCCTTAAAATGGGAATTGACGAGCTTTCTGTATCCGCACCGTTTATCCTTCCCTTACGCGAAACAGTCCGTAATGCGGATTTAAGCAAGTAACGATAAGAGCATCGATATAACCGATGCTCTTTTTCATATCCTACTTTTTTGGTTTTACAAGCTTAAAACTATCGAGTATCATATTTTCTATTTCTGCATCTGGGACTGTTCCGTCCAGAATAATTGAATTCCAATGCTTTTTGTTCATATGATAAGCTGGAATAACTGATTTATATGTATTTCTCCATAAATCTGAAAGATTTGGCTCGCATTTAACATTAATCCACACCTTACCATTTCGTTCAAAAATTGCCGCAAACATTTTTTTGTTCTTTTTGCACCGCATTATTGTCCAGTTTATATCGTTAAAAGGATAATCTTCATATGTGTTTTCAATTGTAAGACAAAACTCAATAGCGTCTTTTCGAGTTTTCATAATTACCCCCGGTTTATATATTTAGTCAACATTAAGTACACAGCCACATTCATTATCTTAACCTCTAAGTAGCTGAGCACTTGTTCCTTACAAAATAAAAATTCAAATTCATTTATATTTCTGATGAAAAAAATCGGAACGAGCGATTTTCCGCTTGTTCCGACGTGGAAAAGCCGAATGGTTTAGATGCAACTAAACCTGTAAAAAATCAGCAGTTTGCTTCCTATTTATCAATATGTATTTTAGCAAGTCCACCTTCACTTGTTTCTCTGTACTGTGAAAGCAAGTCTTTCCCTGTTTCATACATAGTTTTAACAACAGCATCAAAAGAAATTTTACGAGTTTCACTTAAAAAACTTGCAAGATTTATGTTGTTTATGGCACGCATCGCGGCAACAGCATTACGTTCAATGCAGGGAATCTGTACCAGTCCACATATTGGATCACATGTTAGACCGAGGTGATGTTCTATTGCAATTTCTGCTGCATATTCTATTTTGTCTATATTAAGACCAAAAAGTTCACCGAGAGCAGCAGACGCCATTGCACATGCACTACCTATTTCAACCTGACAGCCACATTCCGCACCTGAAATTGAAGCGTTTGTTTTAATAATATTACCAATAATTCCTGCGGTTTTAAGTGCATTTAAAATTTCTGTATCGGAAAAACCGTGTTTCTGCTGTTCGTACAAAAGTGTCGACGGCAAAACGCCTGCTGCCCCGCAGGTTGGGGCGGTCACTATTTTCTCGCCTGCGGCGTTTTGTTCACTTACCGCAAAAGCGTATGAACAAACAATACGGTTTTCTCTTGTTTCTTTGCTTTCGTCAATATGTTGAAGATTAAATAAAAACTTTGCTTTACGTTGCACATTTAGACCGCCCGGAAGAATACCTTCGCTTTCCAGCCCGTTTTCAATGGATTCTTTCATTTGTTTCCAAATTTTAAGCATATATTCATCAAAATCAGTATCTTCATTTTCATCAGCAAATTGATTTAGCCTGATTTTTTTATTTTTGCAATGCTGTGCAATATCCTTAAAAGATGACAGTGAATAATATTGACGTGGTGGAATATATGGGGAATTCTCATAAGCAACACTGCCACCTCCTATGCTAAATGCTTTTACATAATCAATTTCTCTGCCACCTTTATAGGCAAATATCTCCATAGTGTTTGGGTGTGGCAAATTAGAGGCGGTAAAATTAAATTCAACACTGCATTCAATAGGTGCAAGTGTTTTTCTTATTACTCTGTCTGTACCATGTCCTTTGCCTGTTTTGGCAAGCGAACCGTAAAGAATTACACGAAAACAATCTGCATTTGCATTCCTAGTTTTAAAGTCTTTACAGATTTTTTCAGGACCGATAGTATGAGAACTTGAAGGACCTCTTCCAACTTTGTAAAGTTCCTTGATCGACTCCATTTTATTTATTTGTATTTGACCATTTCTTTTTTCTGAATTGCAAAAAAGGAAATCAATAGGTACACCAAATATTTGTGAAAGACCATATATATTTTCAAGTGATGGAGTCGTTATTCCACTTTCCCATTTTGAAATCGCCTGATTACTGACAGACAGTTTTTCGCCCAATTCTTTCTGAGACATTTTATATTTAGTTCTAAGCTCAGTAATCCTTTGAAATTGTAGATCCATTTCACTCCACC
Source organism: Bacillota bacterium (assembly GCA_024685565.1). Taxonomy (GTDB): domain Bacteria; phylum Bacillota; class Clostridia; order UBA1381; family UBA1381; genus UBA1738. Next base: position 4,816 of record JAIKVQ010000020.1, on the reverse strand, counting down.
TCCAAGTATATTATACAAAATTATAAACTTAATTTCAATATAAAATTTGTAATATAATATCAACATTTCCTACTATTGGTTGGATTACTTTGCTATTTATTGATTTTCAAGCTAGAAATTTATGGTCGCTGGTTCAAACTCCATACAAACATTGCTTGAATATACACTTTTGCAAAAATGCCCGAAAACCGCATAACAAAGCGGTCAATTTAGGTTGCATCTAAATTGACCGCCTTGTCTGAACGAACTGAACGGTATAGATATACTCAAAATCGCAAAAAGTTGGTAGCGACAGTTTTCCGTAAACGAGTGCGTTTACAAACGAGTAGGGAAACCGAGCGTGACTTTTTGCGAAAAAGGAGGAGCAGTTGCATGAGCGAACTCTGATTTTTGCAAAAAAATCAGAGCAAGCGATATAAAGCTTGCTCCGACGTGGTGCACCATCAGGGACTCGAACCCTGGGCACCCTGATTAAGAGTCAGGTGCTCTACCAACTGAGCTAATGGTGCAAATATTTAACTGTCAAACACAACTATTATATTATACTACAACATTTTTTATTTGTCAATACTTTTTGTCAAAAAAACATACAAAAAAGGGCAATATATTTATTGCCCCTTTTTGTAACCATTATGTAATTACTCAGCCTTTTCTTCAGCTTCAGCTTCTTCAGTTTCTTCTGTTTCAGCTTCTTCAGTCTCTTCTTCAGTTGCTTCTTCAGCTGCTTCTTCAACTGTCTCTTCTACTGCGGTATTCTCTTCAACATCTTCTGTCTTAGGTGTTCCGCAAGCAGCAAGAACGCTGATGCTCATCAATGCAGCAACTAAAAGTGCTAAAAACTTTTTCATGGTATGTTACCTCCCTAAATAATGTGAAACTTACGTTTCTTACACCAAATTATATGATGTAAAATGTTATTTATGCTGCGTAAACACAACACTTGCATATAATAATAACATAATACTGCGAAAAATACAAGTGTTTTTTACAAATTTTAACATTTTTGTGTATTTTAACACAAAATCATGTCGTATAGTTTAATTTTACAGCACCTTGCTCAAAAAGGCCTTTGTGCGTTCATTTTGCGGCGCGATGAAGATTTTTTCAGGCGTACCCTCTTCCATAATAACGCCCTCATCAATAAAGAGCACTCTGTTTGCAACCTCTCTTGCAAAGCCCATTTCATGGGTAACCACAACCATTGTCATACCCTCTTTTGCAAGCCTTTTCATGACGTCCAAAACCTCGCCTACCATTTCCGGGTCAAGTGCCGAGGTCGGCTCATCAAAAAGCATAACGTCAGGTTTCATACAAAGAGCGCGCACAATTGCTATTCTCTGCTTCTGTCCGCCCGAAAGCTGTGCGGGATATGCATCTTTTCTGTCTGCAAGTCCAACGGTATTCAAAAGTTCTATGGCCTCTGCTTCTGCCTCCTGCACACTCTTTTTCAGCAGCTTAACAGGAGCGAGAGTCATATTTTTGAGAACAGTCATATGTGGAAATAGATTAAAGTGCTGAAAAACCATTCCCATTTTTTGTCTATGCAGATTTATATTGGTTTTCGGATTGGTTATTTCCTTGCCCTCAAAAGTAATTGTACCTGAAGTCGGAACCTCCAAAAGATTTAAAGAACGCAAAAATGTTGATTTCCCCGAGCCTGACGGCCCTATTACAACAACTACCTCGCCTTTTTTTATATTTGTCGTAATACCATTTAATGCTTTTATTTCTCCGCCTTTATAATGCTTTTTCAGGTCTTTTACCTCTATAAGATAATCATCTTTCACTCTTCCTAAGCCTCCTCTCCATTACACTAAGCAGCTTAGTCATAAGCGTAACTATCGCAAGATAAATTATAGCTGTAAGCAAAATCGGATTTACCTGATCATAAGTAGTGTTTTTAATTTGATTTGCAGCTTTTGTAAGGTCTGTAACCGCAACATATCCTGCAACAGATGTTTCTTTTAAAAGTGCAATCATTTCGTTGCCGATGGCGGGAAGCACGTTTTTAAATGCCTGCGGAAGGATTATCTCCTTCATTGTCTCAAGGCGCGAAAACCCCAGCGAACGTCCTGCCTCCATCTGTCCCACGTCGATAGCCATTATGCCCGAGCGTATAGTTTCAGCAACATATGCGCCCGAATTTATACCAAATGTAATCGTCGCCACCCATGTTCCGTCTTTTGCCGATACAAATATGATAAAAAACGAAATTAAAAGCTGTACTACAACAGGTGTACCCCTTATAACGGTAAGATATATATTGCACAAAAAATCCAAAGGTTTAAGTTTTTTATTTCCGTCTGCAAATACCTTTATCATAGCGACAATCGTTCCGATTACGACACCTATTGCCAATGCGCCAAAAGTAATAATAATCGTCTTTTCCAATCCGCTTACTATAGTCTTATATCGGTCTGATACAATAAAAGTCTGATTTAGTCTTGCAAACCATTTGTTAAGCCATTCCATAACAAATTCCTTTCAAATTCAAAAGGCGGCACGGCACAAGCCGTACCGCCCTTGTTTAATACTTGCTAATCAGTCTGTAACAAGGTCATACTTTTCAAAAATCTTTGCAAGTGTACCGTCTGCCTCAATAGCTTCAAGTGCCTCGTTAATCTTTTCAGTAAGCTCATCATTGCCGAGTTGCAATGCAATAGCATATGCCTCTTCTGTGAGTGCCTCATCCAAAACAACCGTTGCACCATCTTGCTCTGCAGAAAGTGCCTTTGCAACAGCATTGTCTACGATAACTGCGCTTGCCTTTCCAGCTTTCAAAGATGCAACAGCCTCAGATGCTGTCTTGAATGACTGGATTTCATAATTATTATCAAGCAGGTACTGTTCGCCTGTCGTTCCTTCCTGACAAGCAATTACCTTTCCTTCCAAGTCGTCTTTGCCTTTAATTTCGCTGTCAGATGTTACGATTATGGACTGTGAAGCCTTAAAGTAGTTATTTGAGAAATTCATGCTTTTTTTTCTTTCGTCCGTTGCAGTAATACCTGCAACTGCCATATCATACTTACCTGTTGCAGCGCCTGTTAAAGCCGCGTCAAAATCAATGTTTGTAATTTCAAGGTTGTAACCTAAGTACTCAGCTATTGCCTTTGCCATATCTATGTCAGCACCTACAATTTCCTTGCCTTCAAGGTATTCAAAAGGCTTAAATTCAGCATTTGTTGCCATTGTCAATGTAGGTAAATCAGGATTTACCTCTTCCTCTGCCTTTTTGCCGCAGCTTGAGAGTGCCGAAACGGTCAAAACCAAAGCAGCTGCCATAGATACCATTTTTAAAAAATTCTGTTTCATTTTAATATCCTCCTAAAAGATAAAATAATCCTTGCACATTATAACAAATCATTTATAAATATGCAAGTGTTTTTACAAATAATTGTTTTTTGTTCACTTACCGACACAGAAACTGTGAAAAATTTCAGAGACAATATCCTCGGACACCTTCTCGCCCGTAATTTCGCCCAGAAAATCAATTGCCTCATTTATATCAAGTGCCGCAATATCCTGCGGCATTCCGCACTCAAGTTGCTCCTTTGCACGGCTGAGCGCCTCCTCTGTATTGCTTAATGCTGCTATGTGACGCATATTTGTTATAATTGCAGTGTCTCCCGATTCAATTTCTGCAAAATTATACATTTTTTTAATCATTTCTGCAAGCTTATCTATTCCCTCGCCCGTTTTTGACGATATTTCAACATCTGCTAAAATACTTTCCGATTTTATATCGCTTTTATTGGCAACTTTAATATGCTTTTTGTTTTTAACCAATTCAAGAAGTTTTCTGTCCTCCCGGTCTTCTTTTCGGCTCAAATCAACCACCAAAATAACCAAATCCGCCTCGTCAATTGCTGCTTTAGCACGTTCTACACCGATTTTTTCAACAGCATCATCTGTTTCACGTATTCCCGCAGTATCTAAAAGCCGTAGCGGTACTCCGTCAAGACTTACAAATTCTTCTATTATATCCCGCGTAGTTCCCGAAATATCTGTCACAATTGCGCGATCCTCTTTTGCAAGACAGTTCAGAAGCGATGATTTCCCCACATTCGGTTTGCCTACAATCGCAGTTTTTATGCCTTCCCTAATTATCTTTCCGCTGTCCTTTGTAGCAAGCATACGCATAACCGCCTGCTGTACCTCAGAAAGTGTATCAATTATATCAGTTTCTGTGACATCTTCCAAATCTTCATCGGGATAATCAATTGCTACCTGCATTTTTGCCGCAAGATTTACGAGTTTTTTACGAATTTCCGATATTTCCTTAAATAGTCCGCCCTCCGCCTGAAAAAGCGCATTTTTCCGTTCTGCATCGGTTTTTGAAGTGATTATATCAATAACGCCCTCTGCCTGTGACAAATCAATCCTGCCATTTAAAAATGCACGCTTTGTAAATTCCCCCGGCTCTGCAGGAAAAGTGCCGTGCATTATAAGGGTATCCATAACTTTTTTTGATGCTAAAATACCGCCGTGCGTACTGATTTCAACAACATCTTCGCGGGTATACGTTTTAGGTGCAAGCATAACTGTAGCCAGCACCTCATCAATAACAGTTCCGTCCTTATCGACAATATGACCGTAGTGCACCGTATGGGATTCAACCTCCGAAAGACGTTTTCCTCCCCTGAAAACACTATCGCATATTTCTACCGCTCTTCCGCCGCTCACTCTTATCACGCAAATTCCGCCAAGTCCGACGGGCGTTGAAATTGCTGCAATAGTCCTGTCATTATTTTTCATCTAAAAGCTCCTTTAAGGCTGACATAAAGGATTCAATATTTGAAAAATGCTTATGAACAGA
>JAIKVQ010000019.1 GCA_024685565.1 Bacillota bacterium | reverse complement strand
AATGTAAATTATAATCATATCAGACTTTTCAATGAAAACAAGCTTGACATACATCCTGAAGTAGAAATCTGCGCACAGGAGCTTTACGGCTTATTGGACGCTTGTATTCAAGAGGTTCTGACCAACGAGAATGCAGACTGCAAGGCGCTTATTAAGAAAGCGGCAGAGGATTACCAGAGAAATTTCTTGGACTATGAAAACTAATTTTTGATTTGAATTTCAGGGGATAAAAAATGAAAGATAATTTTAAATCAAATGCAAAAAAAAGCATATCGGGGTGGCTTCTTATTTTTCCCGCAATTATATGCGTGTACTTTATGATTGTAAGACCGCAGGTGCTGGGAATAGCATATTCCTTTGCAAAAATGAAGGGGTTCAGGATAACAGGCTTTGCGGGACTTGACAACTTTGTAAGAGTTGTCAAGGACTCGCTTTTCCCGAAGCTACTTTTAAACACATTTTCATATACATTCTGGTCGATAATTATCGGATATTTCGTTCCGATATTGCTTGCGATTGTGCTTAATGAGATGGTACATTTCAGAAACGGCTTCAGAATAATGACATACTTTCCTGCGGCGCTTCCGGGTGTTGCGGTTATGATGCTTTGGTATTTTCTGTACTATCCCGACGCGTCGGGGCTGTTCAATATGATATTGGTAAAGCTTGGCTTCAAATCGTATATATGGCTTCAGGATCCGAAGTGGGTTATCCCGTGGATCGTTGTGCCTATGACCTGGCACGGAGCGGGTGCAACGGTGCTTTACTATTTCGCGGCGCTTCAGAGTGTAAACCGCGAGCTTTACGAAGCGGCAATGATGGACGGCGCAGGCTTTATAAGGCGAATAAGGGTTGTTGCATTCCCGCATATTGCGGCAATATCACTTTTGTTTTTGGTAAAACAGATAATAGGAGTATTCTCGATAATGGAACAGCCGCTGCAAATGACGGACGGCGGACCGAATAATGCTTCAATGTCGCTTGGACTGCAGACTTATAAATACGCATTTGTTCAGAACAAGCCTCAGCTTGCGATGGCGTTATCAGTAATAATGTTCTTGATACTGTGCATAGCGACAATTTTCTATTTTAAGATGGAAAAGAAGCTGTCCGACAATATGTAAGGGGGAGATAATTGGTGAATTATAAAATGGATAAGGGTGTGCTCACATCAATAGATATGAAGCAACCCAAATACAAGGTTTTATATTGGCTGATGTTTTCAATCCTCCTTGTAGGCGGCATTTTGATTTGTATTCTTCCTGTCGTGTGGATATTCTTAACAGGCTTTAAGGATGCAAACGAAATATATGACCTGTCATCAGGCTTTTTCCCGAAAAGGATCGATTTGGGCAAGATAGCGACGGTATGGAATGCTATGAAATTCTATAAGTACTATGTTAATACGTTTGTAATGGCGGGCGGTGACATACTGTTTACAATAATTGTCGGCGGTGTTGCAGGATATGTACTGTCAAAGGTAAAGCCGTTGGGACACAGGATCATATTCACAACCCTGTTCACGCTGACGCTTATGCCCGGAACCTGCAGAACGGTACCTCTTTATATGATGTTTTCGGATTTCCCGTACCTTCATATAAGTATGCTCGAAACATATTGGCCGATGTGGATTATGGCGGCGTCGGACATATTCAATATAATACTTTTCAAAAACTTTTTTGACGGAATATCCACATCGCTTGTCGAAGCAGCAAAAATAGACGGAGCATCTGACCTTAAAATATTTTTCCAAATTATGATACCGCTTGCACTGCCGATATTCTGGGTAGTGGGACTTTTCACCTTCAACGGTGCAATGGGAACATTTTTCTGGCCGTACCTTTTGATAACAAGCCCTGAAAAAAGAGTTCTCGGAGTGCAGATATATAACTTGAAGACATCGACCTTTTCAATAGATTATCAGCTTTTGGGCTTGCTTTTTGCAATGCTTCCGCAGGTTATCATATTCGGACTGTTCCAAAAGCGAATAATGGGCGGTGTAAATATCGGTGCGGTAAAAGGTTAATTTTAATAGGAGATTAAGATGAATAAAAAGAGAATATTGTCCTTTGTTCTATGCATTTCATTGGCAATATCTCTGATATCCTTTAATGTTATGGCAGAGGAAGACCTTATTGACTTTGTTGTAACGGTAGAATCGGGCAGAGATGTCAAGGTTTTACAGCTTACTGACCCGCAGATTATTGACAGTGACCAGATGCGGAGGCCGGATAGACTTTCGGGCGGTGAAATCAGCAGATGGGCAAGCGGGCAAAAGGAAAATCAGTATAAACAGTATTTAAGAACCGTAATTCCAAGGTACAATCCTGACCTTATCATCTTAACAGGTGACCTTATCTACGGTGAGTTTGACGATAGCGGCACATCATTTACCGATTTTGTGGAATTTATGGACAGCTTCGGTATCCCCTGGGCACCCGTTTTCGGAAACCACGATAATGAGTCGGCAATGGGAGTAGATTGGCAATGTCAACAGCTTGTAAACAGCCAATACTGTTTATTCAAACAGCGTACTCTTACGGGAAACGGAAACTATACTGTTGGAATAAAGCAGGATAATACGATAAAGCGTGTGTTCTTTATGCTTGACTCGAACGGCTGCAGCAGTATGAGCAGTGCAACCCGTGCAAACGGACACAGCACCTCGGATCAGGGCTTTGGCAGTGACCAGATTTCATGGTACACAAATCAGGCAGGGCTTATCAAAAATCAATATCCGAATGTAAAAATATCCTTTGCGTTTCATATTCAGCCGCTTGTTTTTGCCGATGCACTTGCAAAATACGGCTATCCCACTGTGCCGATAAATCTTGACAGAGTGGGTGATGACGGCGATTTTGGATACATAGGAAGAAAATTAAAGGGCGGCTTTGATGACAGCTACGCTGTCTGGAACGGCATAAAAAGCCTCGGAGCCGACAGCATTTTTGTCGGACATGAGCATTGCAACAGCGGAAGTTTTATGTATCAGGGAGTAAGGCTTCAGTACGGACAAAAAAGCTCAACCTATGACCGACTTAACTACTTTAATTCAAGCGGCGAAATCCTGAACAATGACCGTTCATCAGGCAATACCCCTCTTGTCGGCGGTACTGCCATTGAACTGGATAAAACGGACGGCGGGATTGTCAACCCGCATATAGAATATTATATCGAGCCTCCCAGACCGCAGGAGGAAATTGAAGAACCCGATCCGGAGGTATATTTCCCTGTATCGTGGTCGCAGACAACGAAAATTGAGGGTGAAGCATACACGGGTGCTACTGTTACGCCGAATATCAGAGTTATGAATAATCCTGATGACGGGCAAAGGGCGGTAAATTATACCAGCTTTACCCCAGAAAGTGACAAAGAGTATATCATAAGCTACTACCTTAAGGCGGATTTGGCGGGCTACTATGACCTTAATGCCGTCGCGTCGATAAGGTCACAGACTTATACGAGCGACTGGAGCTTTTATGTAAATACGGCGGACAATGCGGTATCGACCTATACTCAGGGCGATAATGTAGCAACAACAAAGTATTATCAAAACATATTTAAAAAGTTCTCTTGCGGAAAGATTTATCTGAAAAAAGGTATAAATACGCTGTATTGGAAAGTAAATAAATCGGACGCGCCGGACGGCAAGCTTCAGGCGGCGCTTGATTACTTTGAGCTTACACCGCCGACGGTATTTTCTGTATCGGCGGAACAGCCCACAAGGATAGAAGGCGAAAGCTACACAGGCACAACGCACAGCAGTGTAACGGCAGGAAGCCTTTACAGTGGCGCAAATGGCGCAAAAATCATAAATGTTGATGAAACAACATCTGTAAAGTACAATGTGTCATACACTGTAGGAGTTGAAGAGGCGGGCTATTACGGAATTAAAGCCGCGGGTTCATTAAGACAAGATAATCTTAGCGATTGGACAATATATGTAAATGATACATCAAATGCGGTCAGCTTATATAAAGCGGCAGGCGAGCTGTTCCGCGTAAACGGTATAGGTCCCAATGCAGGTGATGTATATGACTGCGGTACGGTTTATCTTAATGAAGGCATAAATACAATTTACTGGAGCTTCGGGAAAGCAAAAAGTCAAAACAAGATCTATGCGGCGCTTGACTATATCGAGCTTACGCCGCTTCCGCTTTTAAGTATAGCCGATGCGGCGCTTTCAGACGGGGTACTTGCGGCGAAGCTGATAAAGGGCGAGGCACTTGAGAGTGCGGCAATAGCGTGTATAGCAGTCTATGGAAATGACGGAATAATTAGCATAGATATAGTTGATGTAAATGCTGACGAGGGCACGCAGAATATCTCAAAAGCAGTTACAACAACAGGCGCAGATGAGGTAAGGATATTTGTTTGGTATACAGAGAATCTGAAGCCTCTTTGTCCGCCTGAAAAGATAGATGTTGAATAGGGTAAAAGGTAAAAAAAGAAAGGATTGAAGAAAATGAGAAAAATGTTCGGAAAACTGACAGCAACGGTATTGTCACTGATGCTCGTTCTCGGAACGGTGACTTTGCCCGTATCGGCAGCAGGAGGCGTGTATACCGTTTCGGCAACGGGAACGACAAGAATTGAGGGTGAGGACTATGTGGCAACTACATATCCGAGTCCAAACACGGGCGCATTAGGTAATGGCGGCAATGGTTTTACATTGATGAATATCGCTGAAAACACATCAACCAAGTACACGGTATCATACACATTAAATGTTTCTGTGGCAGGCAGCTACAGCATCAAGGCAGCAGGCTCACTGAAGGGCAATTCAAATTTAAGTGACTGGACAATTTATGCAAATACTACTTCAAACGCACCTGCCAGGTATACTGCCGCGGGAACAACATTCCGTGTAAACGGTATAGGTGCCGGGGGAGGCGATGTATATGACTGCGGAAAAATTCATCTTAATGCCGGAGAAAACACATTATACTGGAGCTTCGGGAAAGCTTCAGGTAGAAATTCTATATGGGCGGCACTTGACTATATTGAGCTGACAGCACCGTCTGAAATTGAAATATCGGGGACGGAAACCACAAGAATAGAGGGTGAAGATTTCTTCAGTTCTACGCACTTGGGCGTAAACTCTGCTTTTGTGTATAGTTCCGTTCTGGGCGCAATGATAAATGTTGATGACAGCACATCAAACAAGTACACAGTATCTTACAAGCTGAATGTGGCAGCCGCAGGTAATTATACCATTGCGGCAGCAGGCTCCCTTAAGGGTAATTCAGGTCTTAGTGATTGGACAATTTATGTAAATGACACAAGTAATACACCTTCATCATATACTGCTGCGGGAACAACATTCCGTGTAAACGGTATAGGACCTAATACCGGTGATGTATATAACTGCGGCGGAACTGTTTACTTAGCGGCAGGAGAAAACACCTTGTACTGGAAATTCGGAAAGGCAACGGGAATGACAAAAACAAGGGCAGCTCTTGATTATGTTGAGCTGACACCGGCATTTACCGTAACAACGGTATCAACAACCGAGGCGACAAGGATTGAGGGTGAGGACGCATCGTCCGTTATCGGCGGAGGCTATACAAGGAGTTCTGTTACAGGGTGTTCGGGAGAAAAAGCATTATCATATTCACCTGTTACATGGACGGACGGAACAGAGTATATAGCGGGATATTATCTGAGCGTAACCGAAGCAGGCTATTATAAAATTGATGCGGTAGCATCAATAAGGTCGCAGGCATATACAAGCGATTGGTACATATATGCAAATACATCTGAAAATACGGTATCCGGATATACACAGGTTGAAGATGTTGCCACATCATGGTATTCAGGTAATATCAAGAAGTTCAACTGCGGAAAAATATATCTTAACGAGGGTACAAATACGATATATTGGAAGCTTAATGAAAACGATAATCCGGAAGGTAAAATGCAGGCGGCGCTTGATTATATTGAATTGACTCCCGTGCTTGTGGATATAGGCGGAGCAACTGTTTCTGATGGAACATTTACGGCTACGGTGTCTAAAAACAGAGCGCTCCCCGCAGATGCAAATATCTATTTGGCGGTTTATGAGGACAGCGGCTTAAATGCTCTTAAGAGCATATATGTAATTGATGCGGGAACGTCGATAGGAGATGTCGACATATCACAGGTACTTTCGCTTTCAAGCGGAAATGTGGTACGGCTCTATGTGTGGTATGACGAAATTCACACCCCGCTTTGCGCTCCTACAAGCGTAAGCTACTGAGTAGGAGGACGACTATGAATATAAAAAGATGCCTTTTTGGGATTCTTACAGTAGCGCTTCTCTGTATAGGTACAGCTGCAAATGCGGCGATAACTGGGGTTCAGCCCGATAAAAATATAGGCGTATACAAGACAAATCAGACGGCATCCTTTGTGATAACAAGAGATGATACAAGCGCAAACGAGAGCTTTACCTACACCGTAGAAAACATAAATGAAACGGTTATACGAAGGGGGAGCATAAAGGCTAAAGCAAATTCATCTCAGACAACTGTAAAGCTTGGGAATTTTATCCCCGGCTGGTACAGATTGAGGGTTTACGGTCAAGGTAATACGGAAATCGGCATTTTTGCATCCTTTACGGTTGTTGAGGAGATAGAAAATAAGCTTGATTCCACGCCATTTTCCACTATGCTTTTCGGCTTTACTGGGCTTGACACCGCAAAAATCGCCGATTATACGGAGGCGTTGGGAGCTGTCGGCTTCGATACCGTAAGAGACGGCACCTCTTGGGCACACAGTGTGCAGAGCTCTATAAGCAAAACGGTTGACCCGCTTACGGAAAACGGGCTTAAAACCTTGCTTACCTATGAGCTTCCGCAAAATGTAGACGGACATGCGAACTTAACAATAGAGGACACGAAGATTAACGGAAATCTTTATAAAACACATTCCATGTTAAGAAATCAAAGTATGAACTATCCGCAGGTTGCGGTGTGGGAAATCATAAACGAGCCGGATTTACAGAACTCTTTTACGGCTGACGCATTTTCTTCATATTACAAAGCGGCGGCACTCGGAATAGAAGGCGGAAATCCTATGGCGCTCAAATCATTCGGCGGACTTGCCGGCTCAACCTCTGACTTTTCCGAGCTGATGATGCAGAACAGAGTTGCTGATTTTACCGACTCCCTTGATGCGCATCTTCACAATGCCGCAAAGGACACAGTGCAAACGATAAGTTTTGATGCCTCAAGAATAAAAAAGCTCAAAAATCTTGCAGCAATTTACGGACATAACCAGCCGTTATGGAATACCGAGGCAGGTCTTTCCAGTCCTATTGACTCAAACAATGTAATAAGTGATGAATACCTTAAAATTCAGGCAAAATATGCGATTACATCAGTGGTGCAGTCGATTGCCGAATACGGTACGGGCAATCATTTTTGGTTTATTTCAAGAAACTACCTCGAAAACGGCAGGAACTGGGGAACAACCTCTCCCGAAAACTGCACATATCCTGCTTTTTACAGTATGGCTATGCTGATAAGAGGCTTGGGCGAGGGTACACCGATAGGCGAGCTTGCAGGTAGAAGCGCAAATATTTCGGGCTATTTCTTTGACGCAGGCGAAAATGATGCCGCAGTTCTCTGGAACAATAGCGTGACAAAATCCTATCAGCAGTTAAAGAGCGATAAGCCTGTTAAGGTAAAAAATCTGATTGGCGGAACGGAAAGCGTTTACGGCACAGTAAGGAATGTCGTGAATATACCTGTTACATCTGACCCTGTCATAGTGATTTTTGACGGCAGGTCGGACAGCAGAAATTATGTAAAAAAGACATTTACATCAACCTATGAGCGCGATATTGAAAGAACAGTGGGCGATAAGGTTGTTATGCAGGCTGTATGGACCGATAGCCTAGAAATCGCTAACGGCAGATATGTTTTAATCCCAGGTACTACATATAGTATTAACCTCAAGGTTTATAACTTTAATGATGAACCAGTAAGCGGAACAGTAACCTTAACTCCCGACAGTGCTGTTGAGGTCTTAGGCAATGCAAGCCAGTCCTTTACCGTTCCCGCAAGAACAGAAGGTGAGTTTGCCGTCTTAAATTACAGCATAAGGGTAAAGAGCGATGCAATAGATCAGTTCAGAGGCAATTTCAGCTTCAGCGGTACAGCAAACGGAAGCGCAGCTACTGATACTGTTTGCGGCTATGTTGTTGAGCATATCTTAACAAGAAGTAATATCGGTACAATTACGAATTTCTCTGCTATAAACTTGTGGAAAAACGGTAATATGACATTGGGTTCGGGAAGTGTGATCGGAAGCTCGTTTACATTTACTCCAAATTCAGGTTCAACAGCGTCAAGCTGGTTTCCTGTTCTGAATACAACAATCCCGACATCGAGCAGCGGCCTTGTATTTGATGTCAATGCGACCTCGGTAGGCTATCATACGAAAATGCAAATAAATGTCTATGTTGAAGGCGGCAGCTACTGCGCAAAGCTTGCAAATCTTGAGACAGGCGTGCAAACATTTATTGTGCCTTGGAAAAAATTTGACATTCAGGACGGCAAGGATATTCCGAATGGGATTGATTTGAGTAAGATCACAAAGGTTGAAGTCGGTTTCCAGACAAGAAGCGATGACCAGGTAAGATATTCAATTTCAAACGCAGGAACATTTGAGATGAGCGGAGCTGCGCAGGTAGAGGAGGAAGACGGCATCAGCTTTGCAGGGGTTGAAAATAATGGCGTTTATAAAGAGGGATACAGAAACAACAATCTCACGATAAACGGCGAATTTGACAATATTTACTTGAACTATGAGGCTTTTGACGGATATTATACCTCAGAGGACGGAGTTTATATTGATTTGTCAGCTCTTGAGCCTGGTGCATACAGCGTCATTGTCACCAAAAACGGCGACTTCGGCAAGATAGACTATAAGGAAATTACCTTCTGCATTAAAGCGGCAGATGAATATTCGGCAGACGCTACATTTTATTGATGTGCCAAGATGATAAGGAAAGAGAGGATAAATAGATGAAAAAATCAACTTGCAAACTTACATCTATGGTATTGACACTTATGTTTTTGCTGTCATTGCTGTGCGTAAATGTAGCGAAAGCTGAAGGAGGATATACAGTATCTGATTCGGAAGTAACACGGATTGAGGGCGAAAACTATACCTCTGTAACAGTAACGCCGCAGATAAGAAAAATGAATACCGGCGATGATGTAACAAAGGCGGTAAGCTACGCATATTTTCAGCCCACAGATTATGAGGGACAGGACTTTATTGTTGCATATACCGTAAATGTGAGCGTTCCGGGTAACTATGGCATAAGTGCGGTTGCGTCTAAAAGGTCGGAAACATATACAAGCGACTGGACTGTATATGCCAATACGGAGGACAATGCGGTTTCAGTATTTACAAAAACCGGAGATGTTACAACAACGGCATTTTATCAGAATGTTTTCGCATCATATACTTTAGGAAGCATATATCTCCAAAGTGGTGAAAATACGATATATTGGAAGGTTAATAAATCGGACGCCCCAAGCGGTCAGCTTCAGGCGGCACTTGATTACATTGAGCTGACTCCACCGCCTGTTCAACTATCGGTATCCAGGGCTACAAGGATAGAGGGCGAGAATTATTTTGCAACCACCCATAGCAGTATAGAGGTAGGCGCCCTAAACGCAAGTGCAAACGGTGCCAAGATTATGAATGTTGATGAAACAACGCAAACAAAGTACACCACATCCTACAATATCAATGTTGAGGTGTCTGGCTATTACGGTGTCAAGGCGGCAGGCTCGCTAAGGGGAAACAACAGCTTCAGTAACTGGACAATTTATGTAAATGATACATCAAATACACCGAGCTCCTATACTGCCGCAGGCGAGCTGTTCCGTGTAAACGG
>JAIKVQ010000166.1 GCA_024685565.1 Bacillota bacterium | reverse complement strand
GTTTCGCCCTCTGTCAGCTTATGAACAGGGATTTTTGTCCAGTTTTCTATGACCGCTGCGACATCTTCAAGTGTAACAACTGCATTTTTCGCCTCAGCCTCTTTTATTTTAAGGTCTTCTTCAAGTTCCAGCTTTTCCTGTTTGAGCCTTGCTGCATGTTCAAAATCCTCAGTGTTTGCAGCCTCTTGTGAAAGGGTTTCAATTTCGCTAAGCCGCTGTTTTATCTTTGCCGCCTGATAAAGCGGGATATTTCTGAGGTTTACCGCTGACGATGCCTCATCAATAACATCTATTGCTTTATCGGGCAGAAAACGGTCGGTTATATAACGCTCACTCATTCGGCAAGCTGACTCTAAAATTTCATCAGGGATTGTTACCTTGTGATAATCCTCATAGTAATCCTTTATTCCGCGCAAAATCTCTATTGACTCCGAAACGCTTGGTTCGTCAACCAAAACAGGCTGAAAACGGCGCTCCAAGGCAGTGTCTTTTTCGATATGCTTTCTGTATTCGTTAAGAGTTGTAGCGCCTATAATCTGGATTTCACCGCGTGCTAAAGCAGGTTTTAAAATATTTGCCGCACTCATTGCGCCGTCTGCATCGCCTGCTGCTACAATATTATGGATTTCGTCAATTACCAAAACCACATTTCCTGCCTGCTCTGCCTCAATAAGAAGATTTTTAAGACGCGCCTCAAACTGACCGCGGAACTGCGTTCCTGCGACAAGCGCAGTAAAATCAATAAGATAAAGTTGGTATCCCAGAAGTTTGGGAGGAACCTTTTCTTCCACAATACGGCAGGCAAGCCCCTCTGCAATTGCAGTCTTTCCGACACCTGGTTCACCTAAAATTACGGGATTGTTTTTTGAACGTCTGTTCAGGATTTGAATTACCCGGTCAATTTCGGCGTTGCGGTTTACAACGCGGTCAACCTTTCCTGATTTTGCCATTTCCGTAAGGTTAGTGCCGTAGGCGTCAAGCATACTTTTTTTCTTCCCGAACGGACTTTTCTTAGGCGGTTTTGTGCCTTTTTCCGATTTATCCGCTGACTCTTTCCCGGGCATGAACTGGGACAAAAAACCGAGAGGGAAGGTATGAGCACCTCCGTCTTCTCCGCCCTCTCCGTCACCTTGATGCATAAATGCATCAAGATTTTCGGGATTTGCGCCTATATTTTCCATAAAATCCGACATTTCGCTGTTCAGATTTTCAATATCGGAATCGGTTATTCCCATCTTCTCAATCATATCATTTATCGGTCCGATGCCAAGCTCTTTAGCACAGGCAAGGCAAAGCCCCTCATTTGTTGTCTGGTTTCCCTCCATCTTTGTTATATAAATAACGGCAGGGTTTTTATGACAACGAGAACATAATTTCATCTGCGTATTCCTCCGATTAAAGTTAAAAACTATTGTAACACAATAAGTTGAAATATAAAAGAGTTTTTTATATAAGTTTACAGTTTATTAATTTATTTGTGATATGTTTCGCCTGCGCTTATTTTGAAAGCGCGGTAAATCTGTTCTAAAAGTACAACTCTCATAAGCTGATGCGGAAGGGTTATTTTTCCGAAACTCAATCGCATATCGCAAATTGATTTTACCTTTTCGCAAAGTCCCAAAGAGCCACCTATAATAAATGTAATATTTGAATTTTCGGCCTTTATTCTATCAAGTTTTTCGGAAAATTCCGTACTCGAAAGTCCGTATCCCTCAATGCACATAGCTATTTTAAAGCTGTTTTTCGGAATTTTTGAAAGGATTGCACATCCCTCCTTTTCGAGGATAAGCGCTTCTTCTTTTTGGGATGCGTTTTCGGGGATTTTCTCGTCCTTTAGTTCTATAATATCGACTGTGGCAAAACGCGAAATGCGTTTTTTATATTCAGCTATTGCATCTGTAAAAAACTTTTCTTTAATTTTTCCGACCGAAATTACAGTTATCTTCATTTGGAAGTACCTCCTTTGGCAGAAGATAAAAAAGAGGTCGGCACGTATCGGTTTGCAACGGCTAAGGAAAAGTCTTTTCCGGGAATTATACCGTTTGCAGTTGCAAGCTCTGCAGTTTCCAAAAGCGCTGCCTTCGGCGTATTGTTATCAGCAGATAAATGTGCCAGCATTATATGCCTTGTGCCGCTTTCTAAAAGTTTTAAAACTGTTTCGGACGCCGTCTTATTTGAAAGATGTCCGAATTTTCCTGAAATACGGCGCTTTAAAAATTCGGGATACCGTCCGTTTTTCAGCATAGTAAGGTCATGGTTTGACTCAAGAATTACGGCAATACTTCCCTTTATATTATTAAAAATATAATCGTTCATATGCCCCATATCTGTCGCTAAAGACAGCTTTGATTTTTTTAAGAAAAAGCTGTATCCTACAGGATTTGCGGCATCGTGGGGAATGGAAAAAGGTTTTATTCCGATTGTGCCTATTTCGAAATCTGTATCAGGTGATATATATTTAGTATTTTCGTCCGATATACCGCAATTTTTCATAGCAATATGCGTTTGTTCAGTCGCAAAAACGGGCAGACCGTACTTCTTTGATACGACGCCTGCCCCTTTTATGTGGTCGGAATGTTCGTGCGTAATAAGTATAGCGGTTAAACTTGCGGGGGATATTCCGATGGACAATAGCAGTTCCTCAAGACGTTTTATTCCCAGTCCGCAATCAGCAAGAAGAGTTGTTTTTCCGTCGGAAACTATTGAACAATTCCCTGTTGAGCCGCTTACAAGTGATAAAAACATAGTTATTTGCTAATTCTCCAAAACTTCAATTCTTTCAATTTGTGCGCCTAAAGCACAGAATTTTGCCTCAAAATTTTCATAGCCTCGGTCAATGTGATAGAGGTCGGATATTTCGGTAATCCCGTCCGCCATCAAACCTGCTATAATCATAGCCGCACCGCCGCGAAGGTCGGTTGCGCGTACAGATGTGCCCATAAGCGTTGATACGCCGTTTATAATGGCAAGTTTTCCCTCCACCGAAATATCAGCGCCCATGCGCTTTAATTCGCCGACATATCTGAAACGGTCGTCCCAGACTCCCTCACGGGCATTGCTTGTTCCCGGGATTGTGGAAAGATATGTAACGAGTTGGGGCTGCATATCGGTAGGAAAACCGGGGTAGGGAAGTGCAATAAAATTCACCTTTTTCAACTTTTTGCCCTTCTCAACATAAACTCTTATGCTGTCGTCAAATTCCTCCACCGAAACGCCCGACTCGATAAGTTTTGCGCTTATTGACTCTAAGTGCCTTGGAATAACATTTTCTATTGTGACGTCCCCGCGCGTTGCCGCGGCGGCAATCATAAATGTGCCTGCCTCAATCTGGTCGGGGATTATTGAATATGTACCACCGTGCAGTTTTTCCACACCCGTTATTTTTATAGTGTCAGTTCCTGCACCTCGAATTTTTGCGCCCATAGCATTTAGAAAGTTTGCAAAATCGACTATATGCGGCTCCTTTGCTGCGTTCTCGATTATTGAAACACCTTTTGCCGTAACCGCGCCCATAATAACATTTATGGTTGCACCCACAGAGGTGACGTCAAAATATATATGAGCCCCCTTTAAGTTTTCCGCCTCAGCACTAACCTTGCCGTAAGCTTGCGTACAGGTTGCACCCAAAGCCTCAAAGCCCTTTATGTGCTGGTCTATCGGGCGTGTGCCGAAATCACAGCCGCCCGGCATAGGAATAACACATTTTTTAAATCTTCCGAGCAAAGCGCCGATAAGATATACCGAGCCGCGCATTTTTCTTGCAAGCTCTGCCTTGGGCGTATGGGATTTTACATTTGTGCAGTCAATTAAAGCTGTGTTTTGATCAGGCATTTCAATGTCCGCACCCAAGTCGCGAAGTATGTCAAGAAAAAGTTTTACATCTTTTATATTGGGCAGATTTTCAAGTCTGCATTTTTCGTTTATTAAAAGACAGGCAGGAATAATTGCAACAGCGGCATTTTTGGCACCGCTTACTGCTATTTTGCCGCGAAGAGGATATCCGCCTTTTATGAGCAGTTTTTCCAAAAAAAATTCACCTTCCTCAATGTCCCATTATATAAGAATTAAAATGACAAGTACATTATAGCACATATATACAGAAAAAGTAAAGTAAATACAAAAAAAAGGGAATTTTGCACAAAAAAACAGAGAAGCAAATGCTTCTCTTAAAAAAGATGTAAAATCAAACCGCACGGGTAACCTTGCCTGAACGCAGGCAACGGGTACAAACGTTTATTGATTTCGTATTGCCGTTAACAATAGCTCTTACTTTTTTTACATTAGGTTTCCAAGCCTTGTTGGATCTTCTGTGCGAGTGGCTGACCTTAATTCCAAAAGTAACGCCCTTGCCGCAAATATCACATTTAGCCATATTCGGGTACCTCCTATCACGTGTGAAATATCAAAACACAACAATTTTACCATATTTTTTTCAATATTGCAAGTGTTTTTGAAATTTTTTTTTAAATTTATTTAATATGCTCACTTTTTTAATAAAAAAGATTGAAAATAGTGGTATATTAATATATAATAAAATTGTATAGTTGTATACATTTTACTTTTACGGAGGTTAGAATTATGAGCGATACCACCTTCAGCATACATCTTTCCAAGGTTATTGAGGATTTTTCTTTTGAGATGATATATGCGTCAAAAAACATTGATGAAGTAGTAATCAATACAGCGGATGTCAACCGTCCTGCGCTTCAGATAGCAGGCTTTTTTGATTATTTTGACAGTCACAGGATTCAAATTATGGGCAAGGTAGAAATAACTTACCTTGAACAGTTTACAAGAGATAAAAGGTATAAACTGCTTGAAAAACTTTTTTCAACAAAGTTTCCTGCGCTCATAATTACCCGCAATATGCAGATTTTCCCTGAAATGATAGAGCTTGCGGAAAAGTATGACCTGACGGTTGTGCGCACTGAGGAGTCCACATCAAGTCTTATGAGTGCGCTGATAAGCTACTTGAATGTCCAGATAGCACCGCGGCGTACAAGGCACGGCGTATTGGTTGAAGTTTACGGCGAAGGCGTGCTGATTATGGGCGAGAGCGGTGTAGGAAAGAGCGAAACTGCTATTGAGCTTGTGAAAAGAGGACACCGACTGGTTGCGGACGACGCGGTTGAAATAAAGAGGGTATCTTCAAAAACTTTAGTGGGTACATCGCCTGATATTATAAGGCATTTTGTAGAGCTTCGCGGCATAGGCATTATTGATGTAAAAGAGATTTTCGGTATAGGCGCGGTAAAGGATACAGAAAATATAAATCTTGTAATACATTTAGAACCATGGGTTGACGGTAAGCAGTATGACAGGCTCGGTATGATGGAGGAGTATACCAACATAATGGGAATAAATGTGCCAAGTCTTACCATACCTGTAAAACCGGGGCGTAATCTTGCAATAATAATAGAGGTTGCGTCTATGAATAACCGTCAAAAGCGTATGGGATATAATGCCGCAAAGGAGCTTAATAAAAGGCTTATGGAGGAAATGAGTAAGGAGTTATAATGAAAATTATAAAAAATGAGCCGATGAAAAATCATACCTCTTTTAAAATCGGAGGCACAGCTGATGAGTTTTGTACGGTATCAAGCAAAGAGGAGATAATTGAACTTATAAATTATGCTAAGGGAAAAAATATGCCGTATTTTGTTATGGGAAACGGGAGTAACATTTTAGTTTCCGATAAAGGAATACGCGGTGTTGTTATACAGATTTCATCAAACTTTTCCAATTATGAAATTTCGGGAAGTATGATAAATGCCGAGAGCGGTGTTCTTTTATCAACGCTTGCAAAAGCGGCGCAAAAAAACGCTCTTTCGGGAATGGAATTTGCATCGGGTATCCCGGGTACGCTCGGAGGTGCAATTTATATGAACGCAGGGGCGTACGGCGGTGAAATGAGCAGTATTGTAAAAAGCGTTACCTATCTGAAAAACGGAGAAATCAAAAAGATAGGGGACGGATTTGGATTTGGTTACAGAAAGAGCATTTTTGCCGATTTGGGTGTAGTGATTTTAGAGGCAGAGCTTGAATTGAAAGAGGGAAATCCTGAGGAGATAAAAGCCAAGATGGAGGATTATAAAACCCGTAGAACAGAAAAACAGCCTCTAAATATGCCGAGCGCAGGGAGTGTTTTTAAGCGCCCCGAGGGCTATTTTGCAGGAAAGCTTATTGAAGACGCAGGATTAAAGGGTTTTCAGGTCGGCGGCGCAAAGGTTTCAGAAAAGCACTCAGGATTTATCGTGAATGCAGGCGGTGCGACGGCGAATGACGTTTTGTCGCTTATTAGACATATACAAATAACTGTAAAAGAAAAATTTGGTGTAGAGCTTGAAACAGAAGTTAAGATTGTGGGGGAATTTTAAATGCAGTTTACGATTGTGACGGGACTTTCAGGAGCAGGAAAGACACAGGTTATGCGTTTTTTGGAGGATGCAGGATTTTTCTGCATTGATAATCTTCCGCCTGTAATTATTCCACAGCTTGCAACTATGTTCATATCAATAAACGGCAAATATGAAAAGGTTGCATTTGCCATAGATTCGCGCGTCGGGGATATGATAGGCGACCTTTTGGATAATCTTAAGATATTAAAGGAAAACGGATATGAGTATAAACTCGTATTTGTTGACGCGCGTGATGATGTGCTTGTAAAAAGGTACAAAGAAACAAGGCGCCATCATCCCATTTCGAGCGATTTGGGGCTTTTGGACAGTATAAAAAAGGAACGCGAGATGCTTTCAAAAATATATCAGGAGGCAGACACTGTAATAGATACTTCTGATTTTACACTGGAGCAACTTTCCAAAAAATTAAGAAGCATATATTTTGAGGGAACTAATGAAGAGTTTTTAATAAATATTATGTCCTTTGGATTTAAGTACGGGATACCGCTTGACGCAGACCTGATTTTTGATGTAAGATGCTTTGCAAATCCGTTTTATGTAGACGAATTAAAGGACAAGACGGGAAATGATAAAGAAGTACGCGATTACGTTATGAATACCAAAACAGCAAAAAAATTTATGGACAAGCTGATAAGTATGATAAAGTTTTTGCTTCCCCTTTACGTTGAGGAGGGAAAAACTTCTCTTACCATAGGCATAGGCTGTACGGGCGGAAAGCACAGAAGTGTAACTATGGCAAATGTACTGTCGGAGGAACTTGATGGGTATAATAAGAACCTTATACACAGAGATATATTAAGAGGTAAATAATAATGTCCTTTACTCAGAATATTAAGGAGAATATATCTAAAATTACAAACCAATGCGCTTTGTGCGACACCAGCGAACTTTCTGCATTATGTAAACTCTGCACAAACAATCAGGGCGGAGAAATATTTATAGTTACGGAAAATGAAGCGGTCGCAGAGCGGATAAGAAACCTTTTCAAAAAGGTTTTTAAGACGGATATTGACTATAAAAATAAAAACGGTAACTTCCGATTTTATCCCGATTTTGATTTCTTCACCGAAACTATAGCGGACAGGCTTATGCTTTTTGGTGATGGGTATGAAGAAATTGTGACTAAGGAATGCTGCAGAGCAGCATATATACGGGGCTCATTTTTGGGCGGCGGCTCTGTAAGCAATCCTGATTCGCGTTATCATATGGAATTTGATGCAAGGTATGAGGTTTACGCAAATCAGCTTTTGGAAATTTTGAAAAATTGCGGCATATCTGCAAAGGTAACATATCGGAAAGGCAGATATATCGTATACATAAAGGGATATGAGCAGATTGCGGGAGTCCTTGGAATAATAGGCGATGTTTCCGCAGCAATGGATTTTTATAATACCACGATAGAGAAAGATTTGCGTAATAACGCAAACAGGCGCGCAAACTGTGAAATTGCCAATATTGATAAGATTGCAAAAACAGCAGCCGCGCAGATAAAAGCAATACGAAAATTAGAGAAAACACCTGAATTTTCATCTCTTCCCGAAAGCTTAAAGGAAATGGCAAGGCTTCGTGTTGAAAATCCGTTTGACAGCCTTCTGGAGCTTAGTGAAAAGACAAATCCGCATATAGGAAAATCGGGGGTAAATCACAGACTTAAGAAATTAGCAGAAATGGCAGAAAAACTGTAAGGAGGCGTGATATGAGCCAATTTGTGCATCTGCACACACATACGGAGTTCAGTCTTTTGGACGGTGCGGCAAGCATTAAAAAAATTATATCGCGCGTAAAAGAGCTTGGTATGGACTCGTGTGCCATAACCGACCACGGCGTTATGTACGGCGTAGTCGATTTTTACAGGGAGGCAAAGGCACAGGGCATTAAACCGATAATAGGCTGTGAGGTATATGTGGCGCCGAGGAGCCGTTTTGACAAGGTGTATGAGTATGATTCAAAATATTCGCATCTTATTTTGTTGTGCGAAAACGAGGCGGGTTATAAAAATCTTTCATATATAGTTTCAAAGGGTTTTACTGAAGGGTTTTACTATAAACCCAGGATAGATTTTGAACTGCTCGCCGAGCATCACGAGGGACTTATCGCACTTTCCGCCTGTCTTGCGGGCGAAATACCGAAGGCGCTTTTAGCAGACGATTATGAAAAGGCAAAACAAATAGGCGAAAAGTATGTAAATCTTTTCGGCAAGGGTAACTTCTTTATAGAACTTCAGGATCACGGGATTGCCGAACAAAAAAGAATAAATCCGCAGCTTGTAAGACTCGCCGAGGACCTAGGAGTGGGACTTGTTGCGACAAACGATATACACTATGCAAAAAAAGAAGATGCAAAATATCAGGACGTTTTAATGTGCATACAAATGCAGAAAACGGTTGAAGATGATGACCGCATGCGCTTTGAAACGGACGAATTTTACATAAAATCTCAAGAGGAAATGGCATCGCTTTTTGCTTATGCACCCTCTGCAATACAAAATACGTCGGAAATCGCAAAAAGATGCAATCTGGACTTTGATTTTGAAACGCGCCACCTCCCAACCTATGCCGTGCCTGACGGAAAAACTGCGTGGGAATATTTAAATGAACTTTGCTGTGAGGGTATAAAAAGGCGTTATGAGGTGGTAACGCCTGAGCTTACAGAAAGGCTTAACTATGAACTTTCAGTAATCAAAAACATGGGGTTTGTAGATTATTTCCTGATTGTATGGGACTTTATAAACTATGCCAAAAATAACGGCGTAGGCGTAGGCCCCGGGCGCGGAAGCGCAGCGGGAAGTATGGTATCGTATGCGCTTGGAATAACCGATGTTGACCCTATAAAATATAACCTGATTTTTGAGCGTTTTCTAAATCCCGAGCGCGTGTCAATGCCGGATATTGACGTGGATTTTGCGCCTGAGGGCAGACAAAAGGTAATAGATTACGTTGTGGAAAAGTACGGAAAGGACAACGTTGCACAGATAATTACTTTCGGTACAATGAAAGCGCGCCTTGCCATACGAGATGTAGGCAGAGCCTTAAATATTTCTTATGCGGAAACGGACAAGGTCGCAAAGCTTGTTCCAAACGACCTTAACATAACGATTGATAAGGCGCTCAGCGTATCAAATGAGCTTCGCGAACTTTATGAAAATGATGAAAAAATAAAAGAGCTGATAGATACGGCAAAGGCGCTTGAGGGTTTGGCTCGCCACGCGGGGACTCACGCGGCAGGCGTTGTTATATGCAGTGAGCCGATTGTAAACTATATGCCGCTTCAGATGAATGATGATGTTTTGACGACTCAGTTTGTAAAGGACACCGTTGAGAGTATGGGACTTTTAAAAATGGACTTTTTGGGACTCAGAAACCTGACGGTAATAAATAATACAATAAAGCTGGTAGAAAAAACGAGGGGAATAAAGCTTGACTTTTCTAAGCTTGACTATGACAAAAAAGAGGTATATGACCTCATTTCCACAGGAAATACCGACGGTATTTTCCAGATAGAAAGCGCGGGAATGAAGTCTTTTATGCAAGAGTTAAAGCCTACCAATCTTGAAGATATTATAGCCGGTATTGCGCTTTACCGCCCGGGGCCGATGGACTCAATACCTAAGTATGTATATAATAAAAATCACCCAAGTGAAGTTACATATAAGCACGAGCTTTTAGCGGATATTCTGGACGTAACGTATGGCTGTATTGTTTATCAGGAGCAGGTGCTTGAAATAGTAAGAACAATGGCAGGATATTCCTTGGGAAGCGCCGATATGCTGAGACGTGTTATTTCCAAGAAAAAAGCCGATAAAATGGAGATTGAGCGCAAGAATTTCATTTACGGAAAGCAGGACGAAAACGGTAATTGGGTAATAGACGGATGTATAAGGCGCGGAATACCCGAAAAAGTGGCAATAGATATATTTAATGAGATAAATGAATTTGCAAATTACGCATTTAATAAATCACACGCTGCAGCGTATGCCTTTATCACATATCAGACGGCATATCTCAAAACTTTTTATCAGGCAGAGTATATGGCGTCGCTTATTTCAAGCGTAGAGGACCAGAATAAGATAAATGAGTATCTTATAAACTGTAAAAAATCAGGTCTTGAAAAGCTTCCGCCCGATATAAATATGAGTGATGACAGTTTTACGGTAGAGGGTAATGCTATAAGATTCGGACTTTCTGCAATAAAAAATGTAGGCAAGGCATTTATAGCAAATGTTGTAGCAGAGAGAAAACAAAACGGCAGATTTGCGAGTTTTTCCGATTTTGTGCGCCGTATGACCGATAAGGAAATGAACAAAAGGGCAGTTGAGGGACTTATAAAATGCGGAGCTTTTGATTCCTTGGGAACAAAGCGGTCTCAGCTTTTAAGCGTTTATGAAAATGTAATTGAAAGCGAAGCACAGTCCAAAAAATCCAATATAATGGGGCAGATGACGCTTTTTGGCGATGAGACTGTTACTCGGGATACCGAAACCGAACTTCCTGATATTTCTGAATATCCCAAAAATGAGCTTTTAGCACTTGAAAAAGAGTCCTGCGGAATGTATTTCTCAGGTCACCCGATGGAGGAGTATGAGGATAAGGTTAAAGCACTTACAGACGTTACTACATATAGAATTATGTCCTCTGTCGAAAAGGATGAATTTGGAAACATCAAAGAAGTTGCAGGCGGAGTGCATGATAATCAATCAGTAAAAATCTGCGGTATAATTTCAAACAGAAAAAACAAAATCACTAAAAATAACACGCAGATGGCTTTTATAAAATTAGAGGATTTATACGGAACAATAGAAGTAATAATTTTCCCTAAAATTCTCCAGAAGTTCGGTGCCGTCTTAACGGAGGGAAATGCTGTTTTGATTGAGGGACGGGTTAGCATACGCGAAGATGAGGAGCCTAAAGTCCTTTGCGAAACGGCAGAACTGTTAGACGGAATAAAAGCTGAGAAAAAAGAAAATTATAATAATCAGGAACCTTATGAAAAGGGTAGGCGTACTCTGTTTATAAGAATGGGAACATATGACGATACCGTTTTAAAAATGACGGCAGGACTGCTTCGTGCCAACAGTGGAGGAACACCCGTATGCTTTTACATAAGCGATACAAAAAAGAAATTGTATGCGCCGAAAGATTGCCATATTGACGAGGCAAGTGGTGTTATTGACAATATTTCGGCAATTTTTGGAGAAAATAATGTTAAAATGGGCAAAATTTAAAAAAAATATTGAATTTCTCCAAAAAAAGTGTTAAAATGTCAATTCGGTAGGAGAGGAGTATAGAATTATGTCAGACGAGAATATGATTTTAAATGATTATATTGTGGTAAAAGCTCTTGAGGACGGTGTAAATATTATGGGTCTTACAAGAGGTCAAAATACAAAATTTCACCATACCGAAAAGCTTGATAAGGGAGAGGTATATATTGCACAGTTTACCCAAACCACCTCTGCAATCAAGATAAACGGAAAAGCTGAGATTTTAACCAAACACGGAAATATTAGGTCAGGAGAAGACAATTAAATTATGTGGACAGTGGTTTATATGTCAAAGGACGCAGACGATATTGCAAATCTCAGGGTTGCCTTACGTGGGAATGCCGTGATTTCGGCAGTGAGAAAGAGGGAAGATTTTTTTGAACTTTTAGTTCCTTCCTGTGAGGTTTCTCTTGCACACAAAGCGATAATTGATATGGAGATTTAATAAAAACAGTGCACAGTCGTAATATTAGTGTTTTACGAAAGGAAAGTTTAAAAAAATGGAAAAGGTAATTAAAAAAATCGGAGTATTGACAAGCGGAGGAGATGCGCCGGGTATGAACGCGGCAATTCGCTCGGTTGTAAGATGCGGAATTTATAACGGTATAAAAGTTTACGGTGTTAAAAAAGGCTACAACGGTCTTATTAACGGCGATATTGACTATATGAATGCAAGAAGTGTTGGAGAAATTCTGCAAAAAGGCGGAACTATTCTTCAAACTGCAAGATGTCTTGAATTTAAAGAGGAAGAGGGCGTAAAAAAGGGTGTTGAGCAGGCAAAAAAGGCCGGGCTTGACGGGCTTGTGGTAATAGGAGGAGATGGCTCTTTCAGAGGCGCAAGGGATTTGTGCCGTATGGGACTTCCCACAATAGCTATGCCGGGAACAATAGATAACGATATAAGCTGCAGCGAATATACAATTGGATATAATACTTGCCTAAATACCGTAATCTCGGCAGTTGACAAGCTGCGCGATACATCTTCAAGCCATGAAAGATGCTCGGTTGTCGAGGTAATGGGCAGACACGCGGGATATATCGCTGTTGAAACAGGTATTGCATGCGGAGCGGAGATTGTTTTAGTTCCTGAGTTTGAGTTTGATTTTGAACGCGATGTTATAAATGTAATTAAAAAGAGCATAAAAAGAGGCAAAAAACATTGTATAGTGATAGTCGCTGAGGGGGTAGGCGGCGCTGAAGAAATGGCGCGTAGAATTGAAGCAGAAACCGGAATGGAATCAAGGGCAACCATTTTAGGACATATTCAAAGAGGTGGTTCTCCGACTGTATATGACCGTGTAATTGCAAGTTTAATGGGAGCAAAGTGTGTAGAACTTTTGCTCAGCGGTAAGCAAAACCGTATAGTTTGTATGCAAAACGGCAAGGTTACAGATGTTGATATTGAAGAAGGTCTGGCTATGAAGAAGGAAATTTCGCCTGATCTTATGGGGCTTATAAAGAAACTGTCGGTATAAAATCGGAGGAAACAATATGTATTATGCAGGGATTGACCTTGGCGGAACCAATATTGCGGCAGGAATAGTCGATGATGATGGAAAAATCATAGAAAGTATGTCTATTCCTACGGGGGCGCAGCGCAATTTCCACGAGATTGTATGCGATATGGCGGAACTTGTTAAAAATCTTTGCCAGAAAAAGCAGATTTCAATAGATGAAATAAGGGCGGTCGGTATAGGCTGTCCGGGTTCTATTGACAGCGAAAAAGGTGTGTGTGAGTATTCAAATAATTTGAATATGTGCCATGCTGATATTACAGGTGAGTTTAGAAAGATATTAGATATACCCGTGTATCTTGAAAATGATGCAAATGCCGCCGCATTAGGAGAGTATGAAATAAATGCAAAAGGGAGCAAAAGCTTTGTATTTGTCACGCTCGGTACAGGCGTTGGAGGCGGAGTTATAATTAACGGTGAAATTTTCAGAGGCTTTAACGGCGTAGGAGCAGAGCTTGGTCATACTGTGATAAATGTAGACGGAGAAAAGTGTACTTGCGGGAGAAAAGGCTGTTGGGAGGCATATGCATCTGTCACAGCGCTTATCCGTCAAACAAAAGCTGCAATGGAAAAACATCCTGAAAGTTCTATGCATAAATTTGCTCAAGAAGAAGGAAAAATAAGCGGACTCACATCATTTTTGGCGGCAAAAGAGGGAGATAAATATGCCAATCAGGTTGTGCAAAAGTATTTTGAATACATAGCTGAGGGTATTACGAACATTATAAACATTTTCCAACCAGAAAAACTGGCAATAGGAGGAAGTATCTCAAAAGAGGGAGATTATCTGTTAAAGCCTGTAAGTGCAATGGTAGAGCGCGATGACTATAACAAATATATGCCTAAAGCAAAGATTGAGATTGCAAAACTTTTCGGCGATGCAGGAATAATCGGTGCGGCGATAGCGGCTAAAAATGCACTTAACAGAGATTAAGCGATGACAACAAAAATACGGCAAAAAGCCGTTTTTTTGTTGTCTAAATGTGAAAAAATGTTGAAAAAAATGTCAGATTGTTATATAATTAAAATATATATTGATAAAGGAGTATCTAAATGAACTTGCATAATGCCAAAATGGCAGTTTCAGCGGTAAAAAAAGAGCAGTATCCCAAAACAATACTTCCTGAGTTTGCATTTGCGGGACGGTCAAATGTAGGTAAATCATCTCTTATAAACAAACTGCTTGCAAGAAAAACGCTTGCAAGAGTAAGCCAAACGCCCGGAAAGACTATTACAATAAACTTTTACAATGTTGATGACACAATTTTTCTGGTGGATTTGCCGGGTTACGGATATGCAAAGCGCTCCCGTGAGGAGATTGCTAACTGGGGGAGCATGATAGAGGACTATTTAAGCAGCAGAAAACAGCTTAAAAGGGTGATTTTGCTTGTGGATTCGCGCCATGCACCCACAACCGATGACAAAATGATGCTGGAGTGGATACGCACCTCCCGTCCTGAGGACGGTGCGATAGTCGTTGCCACAAAAACTGATAAATTGAAAAAGAGAGAACTTAAAGAAAATCTTGAAATGATTGAAAGAGAATTAGAGCTTGGTGAAGATGATATTTTAGTACCCTTTTCAACAAAGGACGATGAGGGGAAGATAACGGTTTGGGATATGATAAATATGATGATTGGCTAAAAAGGTGAGGATATGAAAAAGAGTGTTTATTTTATTCTTTTGTGTCTTATGATGTTCTGCACATTTTATGGGATACGCTATATAAGACGGCCCGAAAAGTCACAGCCTGCAGTAAGCGAAATTTACGAAAATAAGGTTATAACTTCGGCGTATATTGTAAAGACGGAGCAGGTGTATAATGCGCCTGCGGACGGAAGGATTTATCATTACCTCGGTGAGGGAACAAAGGTAAAAAAGAATAATATTTTAATGACCGTATA
Source organism: Bacillota bacterium (assembly GCA_024685565.1). Taxonomy (GTDB): domain Bacteria; phylum Bacillota; class Clostridia; order UBA1381; family UBA1381; genus UBA1738. The sequence goes on along the minus strand of JAIKVQ010000166.1, from coordinate 3,403 downwards.
CACGGGAGATGTATCGGAGCAGACACTTGCGGAGCTTAATAGTATAAATCAAAAAATTATAGAGCTTCAGAACTCCGGCACATCCTATTCCTTAGGCTCAAACAGTCAGGAGAATATAGACATAATTAAGGGAAATATCATAAAGGCGGCAAACGGAAACGAGCTGGGGAATATTGAAAACTACAAGTTACAGATAAATAGCATTGTTACAGGCAGTATTCAGGATATGCGAAAAAGTGATATTTCGGCATTGGAATCAAAGAAGCAGTCCATTGAATTAGGTCTGCAGAGTGCAAAAAGTGATATTTACTCTCAAATGGCCGGAGTTTATTCAAAAAATGTAGACGGTCTTGAGGAAACGCTTACCCCAAGGGCAGTGATGGAATATAAAGTTGAGGACTATGATAGAATTAAACAGCCGATTGAAAAACCGCAGAGCGCGGTAACGTCAGGACAGCCTGTCTGCAAGGTTGTAAATAACCAGACATGGTATGTTATGACTGTCGTAAAGACAGATATAGCAGCAAAACTTTCAAAAGGGCAAAAGGTTACAGTCAGGTTTTCACAGCTTCCGGGAATTGAAACTAAAGGAACAATAGAATATATTTCAAAAGAGGACAGAAACACTGATAAAAATGTGGTTGTGATTAAGTGCGAACAGTATAAAGAGGGTGTATTGTCACTAAGACAGACAGGCGTTGAGCTTGTGATAGAGAGTTATGAAGGATACCGAGTGCCTATCTCGGCAATACGAATTATTGATGGGAAAAAGGGTGTAATGGTCAGGACTGAGGCAGGAAATTGTTTCAGAAAATGCAAGGTGCTTTATACCGATATGCTGGACCAGACGGTGATAATATCCAAGGATTTTGATGACAATAAAGGGCAGCTTATGGAAAGCGACAGCATAATAATAGGAGAAAAATGATGACTGATATAAAAAGAAATCTTGAAGAGGTAAAGTCGAAAATTAGGGTGGCTGCAAAAAAAAGCGGGAGAGATGGAAAGGACATAACGTTAATAGCAGTTACGAAAACACATCCTGCTGAGATGATAAATGAGGCAATAGAGCTTGGTGTCACCGATATTGGTGAAAATAAGGTGCAGGAAATTCTGGAAAAGTACGAAAAGGTAAAAAAGGGGGTAAGGTGGCATCTTATAGGTCATCTTCAGACCAACAAAGTCAAATATATAATAGATAAAGTGTATATGATTCATTCGGTGGATTCCATAAAGCTTATGGACGAAATAGAGCGTCAGGCGGAAAAACATGGCGTTAATCAGGTAAAAATTTTGATACAGGTTAATATTTCGGGAGAGGAAACAAAATTTGGCACTGATCTTGCAGGTCTTGATGAAATGATAAGCTATGCAAAAAAATTGAAACATGTCAAGGTCTGCGGTTTAATGACAATTTTGCCGAAAATTGACACAAGCATTTCAAACAGATTACATTTTCATAACATATATAACAAATTCATTGACATTTCAAAAAACAAATATGATAATGTAAATATGGAATTTCTTTCTATGGGAATGAGCGGAGATTTTGAGATGGCAATAGAGGAAGGGTCTAATATGGTACGCGTCGGCACAGCCATCTTCGGTGAAAGAGATTATTTTTAAAAATAAGATAACTGGAGGAACTTATAATGAGCTTTGTAGATGCTGTAAAAGATTTTGTGGGTTTTGGCGACGTTGATTATGAAGAAGAGGACTATATTGAGGAAGAGCAAGAGTTGGAGCATGAGGAAAGACCGTCGTTTTTCTCTAAGAAAAATAAGGTAGTATCTATTGAAAAGGCTTCAAATCAGCCTACTATTGTAGTTGTAAAACCAAAATGTTTCAGCGCAGCGGTTGAGGCGGCAGACCAGTTAAAGCAAAGACACCCCGTTATATTGGACGTTACAGGGCTCGATACAGATGAGGCGAAGAGAACTGTTGATTTTATCGCAGGTACTGTTTACGGCATAAACGGAGATGTTCAGAAGGTTTCAAGCGGAATATTTATCGCAACTCCCGCATCTTTTGACATTTCGGGAGATTACCTTAAAGGAAAAGCAGGCGCCGGCCTTGATTGGAGTATGTTTAAATAATATTTAAAATTAAGGCGGAGATTTCCGCCTTATTTTGCCTTTTTATGATTATGGACGACAGTATATTTTTGAGCAGGATGCGTGACATCCAAAGGCTTTGCGAAAAGTATCACGCAGCAAAATTTTCAAAATTCTTAGATAGCCGCTCTCAGGCACTTTTGGATATAAACGGTATTTCAGGTACACTTTTCGGCGGGTATGACGGCGCAGAAAGGAAAATATTAGGCGTATTTCCTGACTGGCAGGAACCTGATACCGCACTTTTCCCGATAGATATTTTGAAAATCAGCGTAAAAGGCGATAACTTTCCGTCACACAGGCAGTATCTTGGTACAATTCTCTCGCTCGGCATTGAGCGTGATAAGATAGGAGATATTTTAGTCTGCGAGAGGAATGCATATGTTTTTGTCTGCTCGGATATATCGGAGTTTGTGAAGGGCAATATATCAAAAATCGGAAAATGCGGTGCTTTGGTAGAATATACCGACTTAAAATCGGTAATTCTTCCTGCGAAAAAGTTTGAAAATATACCTTGCATATGCGCATCAGCAAGGCTTGACGCAATAGTTTCAGGGCTAATGAATAAAAGCAGAAACGAGGCAAAAAATCTCATTTTGTCAGGACGGGTTTGTGTAAACCATTTTGAAACACAAAGAACCGACTTTGTGTTAAAAGAGGGGGATTTGCTGTCAATACGGGGCTTTGGGCGTGCCGAGATTGAAAAAATCGGTGCTAAAACGCGCAGCGACAGGGTTCATATAACATTTAAGAAATATATTTAGGAGAGTGATAGTATGTTAACACCAATTGATATTCAAAGACAGGATTTTGAAGTAAAGCTAAGGGGATATAATGCAGATGAAGTTGATGACTTTTTAGACCTTGTCGGCAGAGATTACGAAAAGCTTTACAAGGATAATGCAGAGCTTAGAGAAGAGATAAAGCGACTTAATACATCACTTGAACAGTATAAAAATATGGAAGCTACACTACAGCAGTCGATAGTACTTGCCCAGACTGCTGCCGAAGATATTAAAAAGAGTGCGGCGGAAAAAGCGAATGTTATAGTGAATGAGGCTCAGACAAAATCCGAAGGAATGTACCGTCAGCTGGATATGGATATACAAAATAAAAAGAACGAACTTTCGGGAATTGTTGCTGAAGTATCGGGATATAAAACAAGAATTAAAGGAATTTGCTCCGCAATACTTGAAATGTTGGAAAAAATGGAGTAAAATGTAAGGGACGACCTTTGGTTGTCCCTGATTTAGTTGCAGAAAGGAAAATATCTATGTGCGATAATTGTG
>JAIKVQ010000147.1 GCA_024685565.1 Bacillota bacterium | reverse complement strand
GGAATAAAGAAACAGCTTGACCCGAACGGAATCATGAATCCGTTCAAGCTCGGCTTATAAGGAGGGATAGAGTATGCAGTTTACACAAAAATCAAGAGAACATATAGACTCGTGCCGTTTCTGCTGGATGTGCCACCATGTATGCCCGATAGGAAATGCGACGGGACTGGAGAGAAACACGGCAAGAGCAAGAGCCTTGGGACTTTCACTTGTTGCGAGAAACGCTGTTGAATACTCGGAGGACATTATAAATAATGTTTATGAATGTTCCCTTTGCGGCGGTTGTATGACCGACTGTGTAACAGGCTGGGACCCTGTCATGTTTGTTAAGGAAGCAAGACTCGGTGCGGCGCTTGACGGCAAGCTCCCCGATTATGTTATGAAAATGATTGAAAATGTGCAGAAAAAGGGCAATATTTACGGTGCAAATTTAGGAAAAGCGCTTTCCGATAAGATAAAAACCTTAAAAAAGAGCGATACACTTCTCTTTTTGGGCGCGGACGCAAGATATAAGCTTCCCAAATGCGCAATAGAGGCGATAGACCTTCTTAAAAAGCTCGGCGTAAGCTTTACCGTTTTGGAAAATGAGCCCGACAGCGGATATGCTATGGACTTTTTGGTAAGCGCAAGCGCCGAAACAAAGGAGATCGCGGAAAAATGCGCAAGCACTTTGTCGGGTTTTAAGACGGTCATATGCTATGATCCCCAGGACGCTAAAATCATGAAGAGAGAATATAAGGAGTGGGGAATAAAGGTTAAAGCGGATGTAGTCACCTTTACGGAGTTTCTTGCAAAAACGCTGAAAAAGCAAAAGATTAAAAATAGCAAATTCGTATTCACTCCGCAGGACAGCGCGCTTTTGGCGCGCGACCTTGAGGAAACCGAGCCCATCCGAGAAATCCTTTCAAAAATCGGTACGGTTTCCGAAATGCTTTTAAACGGCAAGTATACAATGCTTGCGGGAAATCTCATTATGAACGAGTATATGCCGGAGGTTATGGAAAAGGTAGCAAAAAACAGGTGGGAAAATGCCAAAAATATGGATACGAAGATTTTGGTTACGGAAAATCCTGCCGAATATATACTGCTGAAGAAAACTAAGCCGGCTGGTATTGAACTTTTAACCTTGGAGGAGGCAGTATCAAAATGCTTGTAAGTCTTAAAAATGTTATTGATTTAGCTGAAAGAGGTAATTTTGCGATTCCGGCATTTAATGTCTACAATACAGAAACTGTAATGGGAGTCACAAAAGCTGCTGAGGAGCTGCGTGCGCCGATAATAATTCAGGTTTATCCAAGGCTTTTAAATGAAGAGGTCGGTTACTATCTTTGTCCGGCGATTGTTGCCGCGGCAAGAAAGGCAACAGTTCCTGTTTGTTTTCACTTAGACCACGGCCCGTCAGAGCTTGAAGTCCAAAAGGCTTTAAGATGGGGCGCGACCGGTATTATGTATGACGGATCCGTTCATCCTTTTGAGGAAAATGTAGCAAATACAAAGCATATTGTTGACATTTGCAAAGCTGTGGATGTTACTGTTGAGGGCGAACTCGGTCATATCGGAAGCGTAAATGATGATGCTATGGATGAGTTCACAAATCCTGATGAGGCGGCAGAGTTTGTAAAAAGAACAGGTGTTACCTGTCTTGCGGTTCTTATCGGAAATGCACACGGTCATTATAAGAAAACTCCAAAATTAGATATTGAAAGAGTTAAAGCAATACGAAAGTCAACAGGCGGAATCCCTTTGGTGCTTCACGGCGGCTCAGGTATTCCTGACGATCAGGTCAAAGCCGCAATTAAAGCGGGTATACGCAAGATGAATATCGGAACAGATGTCTGTTGTGCCTTTGCAGACGGCACAAAGGAAACGCTTGATGATCCAAACAGAAGTCTTGCTGTTGATTTGTTTATGAAACACCCGATTGAAGCTGTAAAGAAACTTGCGATTGAAAAAATAAAGCTCGTAGGTGCGGACGGAAAGGCATAAGCTATGTACGAAATAGTAGGAATAGGCGCGAATGTATATGACACTCTCATAACGCTTAAAAGATATCCGAAAGAGGATACCAAAATGAGGTGCGAGGGCGTGAAAATGAGCGGCGGCGGTCCATGTGCCACAGGGATCGTGGCAGCCGGCAAGCTTGGTGCAAAATGTGCGTTTATCGGAAATATTGCAGATGATAACGGCGGGGCTTTCTTAAAGGCGGATTTCGAGCGGTTTGGAGTGTCAACAGAGCTTTGCACCGTAAAATGCGGATATACCTCCTTTTCGTCATACATCTGGCTTGCTGAAGATAATGCGACAAGAACTATTGTTTTTGATAAAGGAAATGTTCCGAAAACAGAGATCGATGAAAAAGCAGTGAAAGCTATCGCAGACGCGGCGGTACTTATGGTGGACGGAAACGATCTTGATGCGGCAATAGAAGGCGCAAAAATTGCAAAGGAAAACGGCACTAAAGTCTTGTACGATGCAGGCGGGCTTTATGACGGCATAGAAAGACTTCTTCCTTATGCCGATATTCTGATCCCGTCCGAGGAATTTGCGATAGGTTTTACGGGAGCGGAAACCGCGGAGGAAGCGGCAAAAATCCTTTTTGATAAGTACTCCCCTGAAGTTGTAGTTATAACGCAAGGTAAAAAGGGCGGAGTTATGTTTGACGGAAAAAAAGTCAGAAGCTATCCTATATTGCCGGCAGATGTTGTTGACTCAAACGGCGCAGGCGATGTTTTCCACGGAGCATTTGCATTTTCCGTGACAAAGGAATATGATGTGTATAAAGCATGCATCTTTTCAAGTGCGGTATCGGCGCTAAAGTGTACCAAAGTGGGCGCAAGAGATGCCGTGCCGACATTTGATGAAACTATCGAGTTTTTAAAGGAGTGTGGATATGATGAATTTTAAGAGAACTTGGAACAAAAAGTACGGAAAGTCGGAGATTTTTGCAAAGGATAATTCATACTGCAAAAATGTTGAAATCGATATGCTAAAGCTTGCAGATGGCGAGAAAAAGGTGTATAGCGAAGAAAATAAGGAGTACGGCGTACTTATTTTAGGCGGAAAATGTACTGTTGAGGGAAAGGGCTTTAAGTACGAAGACATAGGCGAAAGAAATACTGTTTTTGACGGAGCTGCGACCTGCGTATATGTGCCGAGAAATACGGAATTTACCGTTACAGGCGTTGGCGAGGTATCTGTTTGTATTACAAAATGCCCGTCAAATAAAGACCATGAGGCAGTTTTGATAAAGCCCGAGGATGTCGTTATAAAGGATATGGGAAAACCCGGTTGGCAAAGACGCGCGTTCTTTATCTTGGACGAAAGAGTAGGAGCAGACCAGATTTATATCGGCGAATGTTATGTAGAGGGCGGACAATGGGCAAGCTATCCCCCGCATAAGCATGACGATATGAATATGCCGACAGAGGCTAACACAGAAGAAATCTATTACTATGAGTTTGAAAAGCCACAGGGCTTCGGTATCCAGAAGGTGTATACAAAAGAGGGCGACATTGACGAAACCTATACCGTTAAATCGGGAGATTTTGTTGAAATACCGAGAGGCTATCATCCCTTCCACGCGGCACCCGGCTACAAAAACTATTACCTTTGGATAATGGCAGGTCCTGTAAGAGGCTTCTATATGACGACAGATGAGGAACACAAATGGCTGAACAAGTAGTTTTATCAAATGATAAGATAACAGTAACAGTATCGTCACGCGGAGCGGAGCTGATAAGCGTAAAAAAGGACGGAAAAGAAAAAATCTGGATCGGCGATCCAGATGTGTGGAAATTTCATGCTCCTGTTCTTTTCCCGATATGCGGTGGACTCAAAGCTGATAAATATGTGTATGAGGGCAGAGAATACAATCTTCAAAAGCACGGTTACGCAAGAGTTACAGAATTTGAAGTTGAGAGCAAGAGCAAGGATAAGGCTGTATTTCTGCATCGGTTTAATGCTGAAACTCTTAAGCAATTTCCTTTTGAGTATGAACTAAGAGTCATTTACAGCATAAATGACTCGGAGCTAAATGTTGCGTATAATGTCAAAAACCTTTCAAAAGATAAAATGTATTTTTCAGTTGGTGCCCATGAAGGGTATTATTGTCCTGAAGGCATCGAGGAATACAGTATTATTTTTGAAAAGTCCGAGATGCTGGAAAGCAGTATTTTAAACGGCAATTTGCTTGAATACAAAACGGTAAATGTCGGTCAAAATACCTGCGAGCTTCCGCTTAAATACGAATACTTTACGATCGATGCGCTTGTATTTTTGAACTTGAAGTCTAAAAAGCTTTCTTTAAAGAACAGAAAAACAGGTGAAGCGATTTTTCTTGAATATGAAGGACATGACTTTTTATTGCTATGGACAAAACCCGATGCAAAATATATTTGCATCGAGCCGTGGTGCGGCTGTCCGGATTTTGTTGACAGCGACGGTTATTTGAAAAATAAAAAGGGAATAATCGAGCTTTCCGGAGATGCGGAAATAACAAAGTCGCACAAAATAATTTTTGATTAGAGTGCTTTTTCTAAAAAGTTATTGATATGTGAGGAAATATGAAATATTTACTTGGAATCGATTTTGGCGGAGGCGCGTCAAAGGCCACTCTGCTCCGAGAGGACGGGGTTATTTGCGCAACGCATACAACAGAATATGTAACGTTATATCCGAAGGTGGGTTATGCAGAACAAAATCCTGACGATTGGTTTTCAGCAACCAGCGAAAACATTTCGGGAGTTTTGGAAAAGAGCGGGATTTCGCCAAATGAGATATGCGCCGTTTCGTTAGATGCGGCAACGCATACGGCTGTTCTTTGCGATGAAAACTTTCGAGTTATCCGCCCCGCGATTTATTGGACAGATACAAGAAGCACAAAGGAAGTTGCATATTTAAAAGAAAATTACTCCGATATCATAGAAAAACAGGTCTTGCATAAACCGGACACAATCTGGACGCTTCCCGAGCTTTTGTGGGTAAAAAACAATGAACCTGAAAATTGGAAAAAAGTAAAAAAGATCCTGTTTGCCAAAGACTATGTCCGCCACCGTCTTACAGGTGACTATGTAACCGACTACATTGAAGCGGAAGGCTCAATGATGTTTGACATAAATAAAATGGCATGGAGCGATGAGCTTTGCGGTATTTTGGGTATAGCTACCGATATGATGCCGAAGATCGTTAAGCCTGCCGATATTGTCGGTGGAATTACCGCTGAGGCGGCAAATTTGACCGGACTTTGTGAGGGGACTCCCGTTCTTTGCGGTACGACCGATACGGTTATGGAGGTTTTTGCGTCAGGTGCCGTAGAAAAAGGCGATATGACGCTGAAGCTTGCAACAGCGGGCAGGATTTGCATTGTTACCGATAAGCCTTATCCGGATATCAATTTAATTAACTATTCTCATATAATTGGCGGTTGTTTTTACCCGGGGACAGCTACCAAATCCTGTGCGGCATCGTACAGATGGTTTCGTGATACCTTCGGCGAGGATTACCGAGAGCTTGACAAAATGGCGGAGAGCATAGAAATAGGTGCGGAAGGTCTTATTTTTCACCCGTACTTAAACGGTGAACTTACGCCCTATGCCAATCCAAAATTATGCGCTGATTTTGTAGGTGTTCGCGCATCGCACAAGAAGGCACATTTTACAAGAGCGGTCTTAGAGGGAGTTGCCATGAGTATGCTTGATTGCAAGGAGGCTCTTGATAATCTTAAAATCGAACACAAGGACAGTGCCGTGATTATAGGCGGCGGCGGAAAAAGTCCGCTTTGGCGGCAGATGATTGCAGACAGCTTAGGAATAGAGCTTATCCAAATGAAGTATGCCGATTCTTCCTTCGGCAGTGCTATGCTTGCGGGAATTGCGGTGGGTATTTTTCAAAATCCCAAGAACGCTTTAGAAAAATGCAACGCGGTTGTTTCAAAAACCTCTCCCAGTATCGAAAATACCGCAAAATACAGAGAACTCTTCAAAAAATACAAGGCAATACAAAAGGCCTTGGAACCGATATATAACGGTGAATATCTATGAAAATTTTAGTATGCGCAAAGGTTATAGACGGCGAATTGAATCCTTTTGATGAATCCGCTATAGAGTGTGCTCTTACACTATCCGATGATGTGACGGTTATATCAATGGGGCCGCCGTCATGTGAAAATGTATTAAAGCCTCTTACAAGGCTTGGCGTGAAAGCTACCCTAATTTGCGATAACATTTATGCGGGTTCGGATACACTTGCGACCGCATATATTTTATCAACAGCAATAAAAAAAGAAAAATATGATTTAATTCTTTGCGGAAGGCAGAGTATAGACGGCGATACCGCACAGGTTGGGCCTATGCTTTCGCAGATGCTCGGGATTTCGCTTATAACAAATGCACTCTCGGTAAAGGTTAAAGGTAAAAATATGTCCGCAAAAACGCGAATGGGCGACGAAAAGGCAAAGCTGCCGTCGCTCGTAACGGTTGAGCGGGGATATGTTTTAAGATTTCCGAGCATTTTTTCAAAAGCAGGAAATGTGAATATACTCGACAACAGTATTCTTTGCTGCAATCCTGAAAAATGCGGTCTGTCGGGCTCACCTACAAAGGTTTTGCAAACCTTTGAAAATGAGCATGGTAAGAGGAAATGTAAATTTATATCAATGGAAGAACTGTTTCCGCTTGTTGAAAGACTTATTTCTGCTGAACATATTGCCAAAGAAACTAAATATGCAGGTAAAAAGCTGAAAAGCGTCTGGGCAGTAGGGAAAGAAGTGCTTGAAAAAGCCAAGGAAATCTCGGAAGAGGTTGTTTTAATAGAAAAATCGGCACCGGAGATAATAGCAAAAAAAACAAAAGAGGAAAAACCCGATGTAATTTTGTGGAATGCAGACTTGTGGGGAAGAAAAAATGCCCCTCAAGTTGCGACAATTCTCGATACTGGACTTTGTGCCGATTGCACAAAGCTTGAAACCGACGGGAAAAATTTGATAATGTACCGACCTGCAAAGGGCGGGAATGTCACAGCAAAAATAAAATGCATAAAAAAACCGCAGATGGCAACGGTAAGGACTAAAACGGAAAGCTCTGATATTGTAGTTGCAGGCGGAAAGGGCATTTCGGATAAGATAGAAAAAATGTATGAACTGGCAGAAAAGCTTGGTGCGGAAATAGGTGCATCAAGAGGACTTGTTGATATGGACAAGATTTCGTATGACAAGCAAATAGGTTTGACAGGGAAAACGATCAGTCCTAAGGTATATATTGCAATAGGTATTTCGGGAGCAGTTCAGCACACCTGCGCAGTCGAGGGCGCAGATACGGTTATTGCGATAAATCCCGATAAAAACGCAAGAATTTTTAAATATGCAGATTACGGAATTTTATGTTCATTTGATTAAGCATGTTATTTTCATTTACTATCATTTAGGAGGAAAAGAAGATGAGCAATTTTAGAGTTGGTTGGGCAGAGGTAAGCATAACGCCTGACAAAAAAATAGCCTTAGCAGGACAGTTTGCAGAAAGAATATCGGAATATGTCGAAACGCCGATAACGGCAACGGCATTGGCAATTTCGGACGGCACAGAACAAATGATAATCTGCTCATGTGATTTAGTAAATATAGGTGAAAACCTATTAGAAAATGTAAGAGAACAAGTAAGAGTGCAAAATGGCGAAATAGATACGGATAAAATTATACTATCCGCTATACATACACACTCGTCACATGTATATAATCATAGCAACAAAAAAGGACAGGAGGGAGCATCGCAGTCAAAATTCAAAGAAATTCTTGATAGTTTTCTGCCGTCCGAAAAGCAGTATCAGGCAAAAGTCTCTGCAAAGGGTGACGATTTTATGGATAGTGATGAAGCCCTTGATTTTCTGACCGAAAGAATTACAAAGGCAGTAATTATCGCTTGGGAAAATAGAAAACCTGCAAGATATGCGCAGGGTTTTGGAAGAGCGGCAATCGGTATGTGCAGGCGTGTTTGTTATTCCGACGGCTCGGCAAAAATGTGGGGCGATACCAATATGGCGAGCTTTACCGAGCTTGAAGGCGGCAATGACAGCGGAATTGAAATGCTGTTTTTCTATGATGAAAATGAGAAGTTGACGGGCATTGCTGCAAATGTGGCCTGTCCTGCGCAGGTTTTGGAACACAGACTTTTTATTTCCTCTGATTACTGGGGAAAGGTAAAAATTCTGCTCCGCGAAAAATACGGCAAGGATTTATTCGTTTTAGGACTTTGTTCAGCAGCGGGCGACCAATGTCCGCGCGATTTAATAAGGTGGGTAAATCCCGAAAGCCCGATAGACGACCCGAATATCGAAAGAAATGACTATATTGAGCGTAACGCCGACCCCTCGATGTTTGACATAAAAGGAAGCCTTATTGTCGGAAAAAGAATAGTAAACGAAATAGTTATGGCACTTGAAAATGTTGAAAAAACCTATGATGAGGCAGTTTTGAAACACGAAAAATTGACGATTGACCTACCTTTAAGGCGTGTAACTCCAAAAGAGTATGAAGCTGCTTTAGAGGCTATGGAAAAGTATGCAAGTAAAGTAACTGACCATATCAATTTTGAAGACAATGCGAAAATGCATATACATACAGGTACGATTTTAAGATGGCAAGAACAGCATACAAAGGATATTGAGCCTGTTGAAGTGCATATAGCAAGACTTGGCAATGTTGCAATAGCAACAAACCCGTTTGAACTGTTTTTAGATTACGGGAACATGATAAGAGCAAGAAGCAGAGCAAGACAGACGATTTTGATCCAGCTTGCCTGCGGAGCAGAAGGCTACTTGCCGACTGAAAAAGCGGAAAAGGGCAGTCATTACAGCGCCTATGTGTCAAGCGGCAAGGTAGGACACGAAGGAGGCGAAATGCTTGTAAGGAATACGACGGAAGAAATAAATAAAATGTTTGTATAATCAAAAGAGGAAATATGAAAAAAACTTATTTGCAAATTATGCTGTTAACTTTTGGATCTATTATGTTTGCTGCAGGGATTTATTTTTTCAGAATGCCAAACAATTTTGTTGTGGGAGGCGCGTCCGGTCTTGCAATTATTTTTTCCAAGCTTTTTCCGTACATAACAAAAGGACAGTTTGTTACTATAATAAATATTATTTGTGCAGTCGCTGGTTTGATATTTTTAGGAAAAAGTTTCAGCTGGAAAACAGTTTATTGCTCGATAGTATATTCTGTTGCGATAATGGTTTTAGAGCAAACAGTAAAGATGGAGACTCCATTTACGGAAGAAATGTTTGCAGAGCTTATTTTGTCCGTAATATTATGCGGAATTGGAGCGGGAATAGTTATAAATGCAGGCGGAAGCACAGGAGGAATAGAAATCTTTGCACTAATTGTAAAGAAAAAGACACATTATACAGTCGGAAATGCCTTGATGGTATTCAATCTTATAATAGCAATATGTGCGGCTTGGCTTTTCGGAATTAAAACTTGCTTTATGTCCATAATAGGAGTACTTGCTCATTCCGAACTTGTCGACAAGGTAATACAATGGCTTAATTCCGAGAAAGTATTGCTGATTGTAACAGAAAACGAAAAAGAAATACTAAACTACATTAAAAGTGAATTATCAGCCTGTGCAACAATTTTGGACTCTGTCGGTTCTTTTACAAATAAGGAACGCAGATTGATTATGGTGGTTTTGGATCCTAAAAAAGCATCTGCTTTGAAGAAAAGAATAAAAAAACTTAAAAACGGTGATTTTGTCGTATCTATGGATACATTCGATTTGATGGGAGGCAGAATATAAAGTGCATAAGTATTATGATTTAGTAGATAAACTGTGGCGAGAACTTTGTATAATTCCCGCTCCCTCACATCATGAAGAAAAAAGGGCAGAGTATATAAAAAATACCCTTATTTCTTGGGGGATAGAGCCGAAAATTGACGAGGCAAAAAATGTAATCGTAGAATTTGAAGAAAAAACAGCTGAAACGGTTGTATTTGAGGCTCATACAGATACGGTTTTTCCCGATATGGATAAATTGCCTTTTTCAGAGGACGAAAAAAATGTGTATTGCCCCGGCTCCGGTGACGATACGGCAGAAGTTGCAATGCTTTTGGCAACGGTAAAGTACATAATTGATAGTCGTAAAAAACCGAAAAACACAATTTTAATAGTTTTTAACTCCTGCGAGGAGGGACTTGGAAATTTAAAAGGCACAAAGGCAATAATTGAAAAGTTGGGAGAAAATGTTGCGGCTTTTTATACATTTGACGGAAGATATAGTGATGTTGTTAATATAAGTGTCGGCTCACATAGATACAAAGTTACCGTAAAAACAGAGGGCGGACATTCGTACTCTGCGTTTGGTAACAAAAATGCTGCGGAAATCTTGTCAAGAGGAATAAGCAAAATTTATGATTTAGACGCGCCGCAAATTGACGGAAAAACCACATACAATGTGGGCGTAATTTCAGGCGGTACATCTGTTAATACCATTATCCAAGAGGCGGAAATGCTTTGCGAATACAGAAGCGAGTCATATGAAAATTTGGAATTTATGAAAAGAAAATTTCAGGGAATTTTCGAGTATATGCAATCGCTTGGTGGCAGTATTACTGTCAAAGAGGTCGGGGTAAGACCTTGCATGAAAAATGTGGATAAAGAAAAAATGCAAGAAATGACAGAGTTTGTTAAGAGAATTCAAAAAAAGCATACAGGTCTTGATGTCAAGGAAACATCAGGTTCTACCGACTGCAATATTCCGCATTCTATGGGAATACCTGCAGTATGTGTGGGTACATATATGGGAGGCGGTATGCACACACGGGAAGAATGGGTAGAAAAGGCAAGTATTCCGATAGGGTTTAATATTACAAAAGATATAGTAACACACTATTTTGAGTAGGGGGTAAGATAATGAAGATAACTGCTGTGGGAGACTGTGCCATTCAAAAAAATCTGCCAAAATACTATGACGGATTTGATAAGATAAAAAAATACATAAATCGCGGTGATGTGAGATTTTTTAATCTCGAAACTACCGTTTGCGAAAATTGCTATCCTGCAAAGCACAGCGGCGGTACTTGGCTCAGAACTGATAAAAGCAAGCTTTGGGACATGCATGAGTTTGGGTTTAATGTAACAACCCCTGCCAACAATCATTGTATGGATTTTTCAATGAATGGTTTTTTGCAGACCATTGATAATATAAAAGATGCAGGTTTTTTATCAAGCGGAGGTGGAAGAAATCTTGCAGAGGCAACAAGACCTGCGTATATCGATACGCCAAACGGAAGAGCTGCGGTCATCTCTTGCACAACCGACTATTCGCCGGGAGCTGAGGCAGGAGAACAATCAAGAGATTTTTCGGGAAGACCAGGAATAAACCCTTTAACTGTTTCTAAGGTTGTATATGTCGGCAAGGATGATATTGAAAAACTTTTTGAAATTGCAGAAAAAACGCATCTAAACGCCTATTCTAAAATAATGCAAAAGGAAGGATATGCGGCGGCACCGAAAGAAAATGAACTTGATTTTGACGGGACAAAATTTAGGATTGGAAATCCCGAGACAAAATTTGAAATTTCAGAAAATGATATTGACCGAATTAAAACTGCCATTAAAGATGCTTCATTTCAAGCAGATATTATACTTGTATCAGTACATTCGCACAAGATTGAAGGAGATAGCAAAGAATATGTGTCGGAATTTTTAAAGGAATTTGCGCATATCTGCATTGACGCAGGTGCCCATGCTGTTATAGGACACGGCCCACATCTTTTAAGACCGTTTGAAATATATAATGGACTGCCGATATTCTATTCACTCGGTGATTTTATACTGCATCTTGAAAATTGTGAAATTCTGCCTTACGATTATTATAAAAAATATGGCTGCAAACCGCAAGACGGCATATATGAAGTATTCAAAAACCGCACGAAGGATTTTACTGTAGGACTTCAAAGGCAAAGGGAAATGACAGAGGCGGTTATCTCATACTTTGAAATAGAAAGCGGACAATTAAAATGCCTTGAATTTATGCCAGTAGAGCTTGGTTTTGGCATGCCTCACTCACAGTTTGGGTGGCCGAGAGAGGCAAAAGACAATTTAATTCTTCAAAGATTATCCGAAATGAGCAGTATACAAATTGATGAAAGCGGACGAGTAAAAGTATAAACAAGAGGAGATAAAAACTATGGTAAAAGCAGCATTTGTAGGCTTTGGCGAGGTTAATACACCTATTGATATAATCATAAATAAGTGTAAGGCAGCCGAAGAAAATCTAAAAAAAGAGGGAATGGACTTAATTTCAGTCTATCCCGTAACAGATGATTATGAGGAAAAGGACATAAAAAAGGCGGTTGACGCTTTAAAAGGACAGGATTTTGACTGCCTTGTTGTATGTATCGCAGGCTGGATACCTACTCATGCAGTTGTAAAGGTCACAGAGCATTTTCGTCATATCCCGATGGTACTCTGGGGACTTTGCGGCTGGACGGAAGGGGACAGGCTTGTAACAACTGCCGACCAGGCAGGCACAACGGCGCTTCGCAAAACCTTTTACGATTTGGGCTATACCTTCCGGTACATATACGATATTGTAGGAATTCCCTCACATACAAAAGAGGTATATAACTATTATTTGGCAGCAAGTGCCGCTAAAAAGCTCCGTCATGCCAAAGCCGGTATGGCAGGATATAGGGATATGAATTTGTACGGCACACTCTATGACGGCGGCTCTCTAAAGCGTGAAATCGGCGCAGAAATTGAAACCTTTGAAATGCTTGAAATAGAGCAGAGGTATAGTAAAATAACAGACACCGAAAAACAGGCTGTTATCGATAAGGTTATGTCAAAATGGGACTTTAAAAAGCCTGCTAATCCCGAAAGTATGAAGCTTGCGGCAGGATACTATCTTGCTGTTAAACAAATCTGTGACGAAAGAGGATATGATGCAGTATCTCTAAAAGATGTTGACGGTATGAAAAAGCTTTTAGGCTTTCCTCCTGCACCAATATTTATGCTCCTTGCCGATGAGGCAGGACTTTGCACAGTTCCCGAAAATGACTCTTTGGGAAGCATCACACAGCTTATGGTAAAATATTTAACAGGTCAATGTGCATTCTATCTTGAATTTTATGAATTCTTTAAGGATAGAGTTTTAGCAGGTGTTCCCGACTATATCCCGGCAGAAGTCACCGAAAAAGTCGAGGTTATGCCTGCCGCATTCGGCGATCTCTCCGAGGGTATTTTAAATGTTTCAAAGGTTAAACCGGGTAAGGTAACAATGTGCCGCCTAACCTCGATTGACGGCGAATACTATATGCACATGGTAGTCGGCGAGGGTATTACTCCAAGGAAATGGGAGGAAGCAGGCTGGACACAGCCCGCACCACAATTGCCGGGGCTTGAAATACTATTAGGTGATGTAGAGGACTTTGCGCAAAAGGTGATGTGTCAGCACTATATTATTTCCTACGGCGATAATACAGAAAAAATTAAAAATTTATGTGATATTTTGGGGGTTGAAATTATATGAAATACTTAATTGATACGGGAAATTTAGAGGCTATAAAGCATATCAACGAGTTTTACCCAATCGAGGGCGTAACGACAAATCCGACGCTTGTTTCAAAGGAAAAATCGGATTTTTGGACACTAATTAAGAGTATCAGAAGCATAATCAGCAAGGATAAGGCACTTCATGTTCAGACAGTTCAGACTACTGCCGAAAAAATCGTGGAAGAGGCAAAGTATATCAAGGAAACTGTCGGCGGAAAATTCTTTGTAAAAATCCCGATTGGCGAGGAAGGCTTAAAGGCGACAATGATGCTCAAAAAATTAGGCATCGGCGTTACAATGACGGCAATTTTCACGCCACAGCAGGCGTTAATTGCGGCAAATGCGGGCGCTTCCTTTGTTGCTCCTTATGTAAACAGGCTTGATAATATCATAGGTGACGGCGTAAGAGTTGTTGAGGATATTGTAACGGTATTCGATAACTACGGCTTAGACTGTCAGGTCTTAGCGGCAAGCTTTAAAAATGCCCAGCAGATACATGCATGCAGCATTTGCGGCTGTCATACGGCTACAATTTCGCCTGATTTATTCAAAATAGCAATCTCTCATCCTATGACAGACGCCGCAATCGACGGCTTTACAAAGGATTGGAAGAGCGTTTACGGGGATAAGACAATTTTAGATTTCTAAGGAGAAACAGAATGTATAAGGATTTTAAGATAAAACCGCCGTTTTTTGAGATAGGTCCAAAAGCCTTTCTTTATGGCGAGGAAATGCTAAAACTTGCAAAAGTGATTGACAAAACGGCGATAAAATATGACCTTGATGTTATCGTAACACCGCAATATACCGATATAAAGCTACTCGCAGACAATACTGAGCGTGTTTTGGTATTTGCACAGCATATGGATTACTTAACTCCCGGCAGAGGCTTGGGCTCGGTACTTCCTGAGGCTGTAAAGGCAGCAGGTGCTAAAGGCGTAATGCTCAATCACGCAGAGAAGAAACTCACGCTTGATGTTGTTGAAAAGACGATAAAAAGAGCAGATGAGGTAGGACTTGCAACGATTGTTTGTGCCGATACCGTTGAGGAATTATGCACTATTGCAAAAATGTCGCCAAATCTTTTGGTAGCAGAGCCGACGGAGTTAATCGGAACAGGCGTCACAAGCGACGCAAATTATGTAACAGAAACAATAAGACAGGTAAGGGAGATAAACCCCGATATAATGGTACTTCAGGGTGCAGGAATTTCAAACGGACAAGATGTATATAACACAATTAAATTAGGCGCACAGGCAACAGGAACAACAAGCGGAATAATGAAATCTGATAAGCCATATGAAATGGTGGAAGAAATGCTATATAATCTCAGAAAAGCATGGGATGAATTATACAGTTAATATATTAAAACCGCTCATAAAAAATGAGCGTTTTAAATAAAAAAATAAAAAGAAAAGAGGAAAAGAAAATGGATTTTAAGGTTTTTCAAAAGGAATTGGAGTTACAGTCAAGAGGTTGGATACCTACATTTCACGATATTTCAAAGGAAGTAAATGAAATAGTTGCAGCTTCGGGCATTAAAAATGGTACAGTAAGCGTTGTATCGCATCACACAACCTGTTCTGTTATGGTACAGGAGTGTTCGCACGATATTGACTCATTTGATTTGGAGTTCTTGCAGCACGATTTATTGGATATTATGAGAAAGTTTATACCTGACTTTATGGAAGAACATCAGTACAGACACCCGGGTCCTATCCACGCACAGTACGGAAGATATGTTGATGAGCCGGGCGACTTTTCAAGTATGAATACAGACGGACACTTAAGGTCAGTATTCTTCGGTAGAAGCGAAACTTTGACGGTAAAGGACGGCGAAGTTGACGGCGGAAGATTTGCACATATTTACTTTATCGATTGGGATCATGTTCTTGCTCGTCACAGACAGGTCAATATTACTGTTATGGGAACAACAGAAGATGTTGGTGACAGAAAATGGAATAACGGCGAGGTTATCGATACAAAGCATAAGTTTACAGAGGAAGAAAAGGCTTATGACCTTCACTATGACTTGCAGCAAAAAAGATAACAAAAAGGGTAGATATATTTCTGCCCTTGCTATGTAGGTGATATTTATGAAATATTTACTCGGTATTGATGTAGGCACAACATCGCTAAAAGCGGCACTTTTTGATGAAAATGCGGTTTGCGTAAAGTCTGTTACAAAGGACTATACGCTGTCCGTTTCAGGTGATTTTGTGGAATTTGACGCAGAAAGCTATTGGACTTTGACAAAAGAGGCAATAGATGAAATTTCAGCTGAAATTCCTATTTATGCACTTGCCATTGACACACAATGCGAAACAATGATAGTTGCAGATGAGGCAGGAAAACCGCTAAGAAAAGCGATTGTTTGGCTCGATAACAGAGCAACAGCTGAGGCTGATAGCATAAAAGCATGCTTTGGTGAAAAGCACGTTTATGATGTAACAGGTCAGCCTGAAATAACCGCGACATGGCCCGCATCTAAGCTTTTGTGGATAAAGAATAACGAGCCTGAAACATTTAGTAAAATTAAAAAAGTGTTCCTTTTGGAAGATTATCTTTTGTATAAGTTAACTGGCAAATTCATAACAGAGCCGACGCTTCAATCATCAACCATATACTTTGATATACATAACAAAACTTGGTGGGAGGAAATGCTAAGCTTTATAGGCATAGATAAAGCCGTACTTCCCAAAGTTATACCTTGCGGTACACATGTAGGCGAATACAAGGGAATAAAGGTGGTAACGGGTACTATTGATCAGATTGCAGGCGCAATCGGTGCAGGAGTTGTGAAAAAAGGTGTAATCAGCGAAATGACAGGCACTACTATGGTGGTTTTTGTGCCGACTGATACGATACCCAGCTACAATCCCGAAAGCAAAACACCCTGCCATATAAACTATGACGGAAAATACTGCCTTCTTGCATGGACGCCCACAGCAGGAATAGCTTTAAAATGGTTTAAAAATAACTTTTGTGAAGATTTTAAGTTTTCAGACCTTGACGCCTTAGCTGAAAAAGTGCCCGAAGGCTCAAAAGGACTTACATTCTTGCCGTATCTTTGCGGTGCTACAATGCCTAAGTATAATCCCGATGCAAAAGGAGTATTTTATGGCATTACAATGGAACATACAAGAGGACATTTTGTAAGAAGTATATTGGAGTCGGTTGCCTGTATGTTAAAAGGAAGTCTTGACTATATAAAGGCAGACTGCGAAGAAATCCGCACAATGGGCGGAGGTGCTATGAGCCCTTTATGGTGTCAGATTAAGGCGGATATGACAGGCAAAACCTTTGTAACATTAAAAAATGATGAAACTGCATGCCTTGGCTCGGCAATACTCGCAGGAACAGCAACAGGCGTATTTGAAAGCATAGAAAAGGCAGTTGATATTGCCGTAAAACCAAATAAAGTGTATAAGCCAAGCGGAAAAGATTATACAGAGTGTTACAAAAGGTATCAAAAACTTGATGAAAGGCTTTGGGGATAAGAATATGATTTCAGAAAAAGCACTTGACATGGCACAAAATGCCTATGATATTGAGGCAGAGTGCATAAAAGAAGCAAAAAACTATTTTGATAAGGAAAGTTTTTCAAGGGCAGTGGAGCTATTAAAAAATGCCGAAAGGATAGGCACAGCAGGCTGCGGACATTCTGGGATAGCTTGCCGTCATTTTGCACATCTTATGTGCTGTATCGAGCGCCCTGCAAGGTTTATTTCACCTGCTGAGGCCGTTCACGGCGGAAGCGGATATTTGCAAAAAGGCGATGTTATGCTTTTTGCATCCCGTGGCGGAAAAACTGCCGAGCTTATGCCGATACTTGATATTTGCAGGAAAAAGGGCGTAAAGGTTATAACGGTTACCGAAAATTTGGACTCACCTCTTGCAAAAAGTGCTGATGTTGTGTTAAAACAATATGTGAACCGTGAAACAGATAAACATAATATGCAAGGCACAACGAGTACAACCTCGCTTATCGTGATTTTTCATGCTTTGCAGACGGCTTTAATTGAAGAAACAGGCTATACAGAGGAACAGTTTGCCCTGATTCACCCCGGCGGTGCAGTAGGTGCAAGGCTTAATAGTTAAAGTTGATAAACGATATATATATCGTAATCTCATCTATTATAGTTAAAAATGTTTTAACTAAGAAAGGAAGGAAAATATGAATAACATAAATTTAATCCCAAAATCAGAATTAGGAAAAGGTTCAAATATAAAACTAAATGTATGCGAAGCAGAAGTTGATATGTACTGGAAGGTTGCGATTGAGGTTCTTGAAACAATAGAAGAAAACAATAAAAAGAACGAACCTACAATAATGGTAGTGCCGTATGGACCACTTGGACCATATGCACGCCTTGTTTACCTCATCAATAAGTACCGTATCAGTCTTAAAAACTGTACATTTATAAATATGGACGAGTATCTCACTGACGACAAAAAATACATAGATAAAAGCGATCCTTTGTCTTTTAGAGGAGGTATGGATAGGATTTTTTACAGTCAAATTGATGAGGAATTAAATGTTCCTGTTGAAAACAGATATTTCCCGGATCCGGAACACCCCGAAAAAGTAATGGAGATTATCAAACAGCATGGCAAACTTGATATGGTATTTGGCGGCGTCGGTATCAACGGACATTACGCGTTTAATGAGCCTCCTGTCGATGGAGAAAAATGTACTAATGAAGAATTTTTGAACAGACCTACAAGAGTTTTAGAAGTATCAAGAGAGACAAGAACTATAAATTCATTTATGAACTGCGGAGGCGATCTGGACGGTATTCCAAAGTATTGTATTACAGTTGGAATGAAAGAAATGTTTATGGCAAAGAAAGTCAGAATGTGCATGCCGCGTGATTGGAACGCGGGTGCACTGAGAAAAGTTCTTCACGGAGATATTACTGCTAAAGTTCCTTGCTCATTATTTCAAAATCATCCGGACGCAATGCTTTATGCGGCAGCAGTAGCTTTGGAATCCCCGGTTCCGGAAATAAGGGTATATAACAAATGATGAATTATTTATTGATAAAGAACGGTAATGTTGTTGCTGATGAGACTATCAGAAAAAAAGACCTTCTTGTAAAAGATAATATTATAATTGATGCTGATTTTAAAGGCAGTATTCCTGAAAACTGCAAAATAATAGATGCGGGAGGACTGTATGTTTCACCCGGTTTTGTGGATATACATCTTCACGGCGGCGGTGGCTTCGATTTTATGGATTGTACTAAAGAGGCTTTTTGCGGCATTTCCAAAACACATCTGTTCAACGGTACGACAACGGCTGTACCTACAGCCGTATCATCTGAAATAAGCAGCATTATAAAACTAATTCATACATTTAAAGAATGCAGAGAATTATGCCCGAATTTTTGCGGAATACATCTTGAAGGACCTTTTATATCAAAAAATCAAAAGGGAGCGCATAAAGAATATCTTCTTCACAGTCCAACCAATGAAGAAATTGAGTTATTGCTTACGGAAGGAAAAGATGTAATTAAGAGAATAACTGCCGCTCCGGAACTTGATAATATGGAATATTTTGCAAAAAAGATGACAGAAAACGGAATTTCTCTTGCGCTTGGGCATAGCGACGCAACAAGTGATATTGCTTTAAAAGCTTTTAAAAACGGTTTTTCTCATGTAACGCATTTGTATAGTGCAACACCGAGCGTGAGAAAAATAAATCAAGTTGTAAAAGCGGGCGTAGTTGAAGCGGCGTATCTTGATGATAATGTTACCGTTGAGTTAATTGCAGATGGTAAACATGCCGCTATAGATGCTCTGAGGCTTGCGGTTAAAATCAAGGGTACAGATAATGTTGCCTTAGTTACAGATGCCTTAAGACCTGCAGGTACCGATGTAAAAGAAAGCTACCTTGGTGAAATTTGTCCTGAAAACAGAGTAATCATAGAAGACGGCGTTGCAAAGCTTCCTGACCGTTCATCTTTTGCGGGAAGTATTGCAACCGGCAGTATGCTTCTTGAAAGAGGGGTAAATCACTATGGCTTTACAATTGTTGACACGGTAAAGATGCTGACGCAAACACCCGCAAGAATTTTAGGTATTGATAACATCGGTAAAATAGCGAACTCGTTTATAGCTGACATTGTCATATTCAATAAGAATTTTAAGGTTGAAAAAGTCATATTAAAGGGAAATATAGTAAAATAGGTGCATTTTATTTTTTCATTCCCGATACACATAAAAACTTAACTTATATATGGAGGAACAGATGATGTTAAATTTCAAGATTTGTGGTAATAGCACAGAAGAAATTAGCGAAGGCTTAAAATTGGTATCAAAGGTTAGAGGTTTTAACATTTCTGACAGTGGTATCTGTGTTAATATCGAGAAAAATGGTGAGGGGTATTCGGTCAAAGGCGATAAAAATCATTATACCCTGACATATGGAAAAAATAATGAATTTTTTCGTGCAATATCTATGCTTGCAGGATTACTCGAACAAGGTAAAACCTATATTGATATATCAGGGAAAAGCACACTCAAAATGTGCGGAGTTATGCTTGATTGTTCAAGAAGAGCTGTTCCGACAAAACAAACTTTAAAAAAACTTATTGCGCGTATGGCTTCAATGGGAATGAATACACTTATGCTTTACACGGAAGATGTTTATGAACTTCCCGAATATCCTTATTTTGGATATATGCGAGGGAGATATACAAAAGCAGAACTAAAAGAAATTGCATATAATGCAAAGATTTTGGGTATAGAACTTATTCCGTGCATTCAGACCTTGGGGCACCTTGAGAACGCACTGCGTTGGGAATACGCCCAAGATATGAAAGATGCAGATGATATTTTGCTTATCGATGAGGAAAAAACATATATTTTTATCGAAAGCATGATTAAATTCTGGCGTGAGGTATGCGATACCGATAAAATCCATATCGGAATGGACGAGGCAGAAGGTGTGGGACTTGGCGAATACCTTAACAGACACGGTTATTGCGACAGATTTGAAATTATGACAAGACACATAGCTAAGGTTCTTGAAATTACAAAAAAATACGGATTTAAACCTATGATGTGGAGTGACATGTTTTTCAAAATAGGTTCTAAAAAACGGGATTATTACGACCTTGATACAAAAATTCCGGATTGGATTTCAAGTAAAATACCGGAGGATATGTCGCTTGTATATTGGGATTATTATCATGAGGATAAAAATTTCTATAGCACTATGCTTAAAAATCATAAAAAGATTAGCAATAAAATCATTTTTGCGGGTTGTGCTTGGGCGCCCAGGGGTCTTGGCCCTTTGTATGGAAAAACATTTGAAACAACTTTTCCTGCTCTTGCAGCTTGCAGCGAGGAAGGCATAGAAAATATTTTTGTTACAATTTGGCATGATGACGGTGGCGAAGTTAATTTCAACACACTGCTTCCGGGAATTCAACTTTTTGCTGAATATAGTTATGACAATTCCGTTAATATGGACATTCTTAACAATAATTTCAAACTTTGTACAGGATATGATGCGGAAGCCTTTTACGCACTTGACCTTGACAGCCTTGATGCGAAAAAGCGTGATGCTCTTGGGGTTTCAAAACAGGTTTTGTTCCAAGATGTTCTTTTAGGACTGTTTGATAAAAATAATGCCTGCTATGACTTGAAATCAATATATACCGAAAAGCTAAAAAACATCAATTCGCTGAAAAAACAGTGCGGTATGGAAACCTTGTTTGAGTATTATAAAACACTGTTAGAACTACTGATAAAAAAATGTGACATCGGTATAAATATACGGAACGCTTATAAGAAAAAAGATAAGAAGCTCCTTCTTGAATATGCACAAGTGCTTGATGAATTATATTTGGATTATGAAAAGTATCACACTGTTCTTTATAAACTTTGGCACGAAACAAATAAACCGTTTGGTTTTGATCAATTTGAAATTAGAATTGGGGGAGCTCTTTTAAGATTTAAAACAGTCAAGAGAAAAATTATAGAATATTGTAATGATGTAACTCCTTGCATAGAGGAGCTCAATGAAGAGCTACTTTGGTTTGGGGGAGAAGGTACAGAAGGAATGCTTCTCGAAACAACAAAATATGGCAAACTGCACATTGGAACAACTTGTTAGATTTTATGGAGGTTATATAAGATGAGAATATTATTTCAAGGCGATTCTATAACAGATGTAGGGAGTTCTGCAAATATTGCCGATAAAATGGGATACGGGTATCCTTTGCTGGTAAAGGCAGAAATGGGATTTGAGTATCCCGGAAAATATGAATTTTTTAATCGTGGCATAGGCGGAAACAGGATTGTTGATATATATGCCAGAATGAAAAGAGATATACTCAATTTAAAACCTGATGTTATGAGCATACTTGTCGGCGTTAATGATGCGTGGCATGAGGTCATAGAATCTGAACAAAATGGCGTTGACAGTGAAAAATTTTATAAAATCTATTCCATGCTTATCGAAGAGATAAAAAGCTCTTTGCCTGATACAAAAATTATTATGTTTGGACCGTATGTCTTAAAGGGTACAAATACAGAAGATAAATGGGATTATTTTGCTACAGAGGTTCCTAAAAGAGCCGAAATGGCAAAAAGAGTTGCCGAGGAACACGGAATAATGTATATTCCGTTGCAGGAAAAATTTGATGAAGCATTAAAAATTGCGCCTTCCGAATATTGGTGTGTTGATGGAGTTCATCCGACTGCTTACGGACACGAACTAATAAAAAGAGAATGGATAAAGGCATTTAAGAATTTGATAAACTGATTTTCTGAGGTGATAAGATATATGTTCGAAAAGAGAGTTTTCAAAAAAGATGATTATATTTTAAATTATGTAGTCGATTATCCAAAGAATTTTGATGAAAGAAAAAAATATCCGGTCATATTTTACTTTCACGGAATGGGCGGGGTGCAAAAAGGGATTGACACTGTAATCCGGTTGTGCCCTGTCAGACGGGAACGCATTCCGGAAGATTTAGATTTTATCATTGTAGCTCCAAGTTGCGATGATTATATGTGGTATGAAGATTTAAAAAATCTTATCTGTTTTATTGAATATGTTGTGAATAAGCCTTATGTCGATGCGAACAGATGCTCTCTAACGGGTTCAAGTATGGGGGGATATACTTGCTGGCTTTTATTAGTTCTTCGTTCTGAAATGTTCTCAGGAGCGGTAATCTGTTGCGGAGGAGGAGCATATTGGGTAGCAGAGAATATAAAAATACCCGTCATTGCAGTTCATGGTGATATTGATAATATAGTTTTGTGCCGTGAAAGCGAAATTATGGTAAAAAAAATAAATGAATGTGGCGGTAATGCCAAGCTAATTATAAAAGAAGGATATGGGCATAATGTCTGGACTGATACATATAGCAATGCCCAAATATATCAATGGCTGTTCATAAATAAAAGGACAAGTAAATAGAGCTCTATGCGATAAACTATCAACAGCGTATTATTAGGAGGACAAGGCTTAATGGATAGGCGTGAAGCGGTATTTAGAAATTTTGAAAAGTATAAAGAGTATACGGAAGACAGAGTTAAAAGCGGAATAGAGCTTTACAGAAAAGGGTTTGCTGAGATTAAGCTTGTGGACTCCGAAAACAATCAGGTTAATAAAGAGTATACTGTAGAAATCAAACAAAAAACTCATGAGTTTAAATACGGTGCAAATATATTTATGCTCGATGAATTTGAAACACAGGAAAAGAATAAATTATATCGCGAAAAATTTGCTGAAACATTTAATATTGCTACACTGCCGTTTTATTGGAATGATTTAGAACCGCAGGAAGGCATGCTTAGATTTAAAAAGGATAGCCCTAAAATTTACCGAAGACCGGCAATTGACCTTTGCATAGAGTATTGCAGAGAAAAAGGCATAGAGCCAAAGGCACACTGTCTAAATTATGACTTATACCGCCCTAAATGGACAAAAAATCTTTCTGCCGCCGAGTATAAGGCAAAGCTTGTAAAAAGATTTAAAGAACTATCCGAAGAATATGCAGATAAAATTCCGTCGTGGGAAGTAACAAATGAATCACTTGCCGGGGGCTTAGATGAGTGGCTGGATAAATCGGAGTTTTTCCGTTCAGATGATTTTGTTGAATGGAGCTTTGATTTGGCTGGAAAATATTTTCCCAATAACAGGCTTATAATAAATGATTGGAACATATGGCTTGACGCGTATAAGGGTAACAGAAGTCTTTATTATATGCAGATTGAACGGTTAATTAACAGTAAAAAGGGGCATTTGGATTCAATAGGTATGCAATTCCATTGTTTTTATGACAGAGATTATGAAAAGGAAGTTGCAAAGATAAAATATAATCCCCTTCATTTGTACGGTCTTCTTGACAAATACGCGCAATTTGGAAGAAAAATTCAAATAACCGAAATGACTTTAGGAGCGTTAAGTAACGACCCGGAAGATGAAGAAATACAGGCTGATTTATTGGAGGCATTGTATTCAGTATTCTTCAGTCATCCTGCGATGGAGGGAATAATATATTGGAATTTGGTTGACGGCTATGCGGCAGACGCACCGAAAGGAGATATGACTGCCGGCGAAAACAAGTGGTATGGCGGACTATTAAGATTTGATATGAGTGAAAAACCGGCTTTCCAAAGAATTAAGAAACTGTTTAATGAGATTTGGCATACTGAGGAAAGTAAAATGACGGAAAACGGAATAGCTATGTTTAAAGCATTTTACGGAGACTATGATATTATCATAAAAAAAGAAAATACCACCGTAAAAAAGCAAATATCCATTTCCTCTCAAAAAGATAACAAGTTTATTATACAAATCTAGAAAATAAGAAGGGGTATCAGTATGTTTGAAATTGCAAAAATTTTTACAGATAGAATGATATTGCAAAGAAATAAGCCGATAAGAATTTTTGGCGATGGCGATGAAGATGTGACAGTTACATTCGATAATCAAAGCGCCAATGCAGAAGTAAAGGGCGGAAAATGGCTTGCTGAACTCCCGCCTCATACAGAAGGCGGACCTTTTGAGTTAAGAATTTCGACAGCAAAAAAAACTGTTATCCTAAAAGATATTTTGGTTGGTGATGTATGGCTCGCAGCAGGTCAATCAAATATGGAAATGCCGCTTATGTTTGATCTCCGCGGGGTAGAAGAGGGCAAAAATTGTTATAATGACAAAATAAGATTTTATACTTGCTCAAGAGAAACCCATCAGGCTAAAACAACGCCTTCATGGGCTTTTGGTTGGACAAATAATGAACAGAGTCCGTGGCAGGTATGCGATGAAGAAAGTGCGCTGTGTTTTTCAGCAATAGGTTATTATGTGGCAAAATTTTTAAGCAAAGAAACAAATATTCCGATAGGTGTTATAAGCGCAAACAGAGGATGTACAAAGATTGATTCTTTTGTGCCCGAAAAAGCATTTGAAACCGAGGAATTTAAAGATTATCTTGACTGGTTTAATAGCAACAAAGTTTCAGACGGCGAAGCTGATGGATTTTATGACCGAATATTAAAGGAAAACACTGAAAATATGAAGGGTTATGAAAAAGCAGCAGAGGAATTTGCTAAAGCCATGACTCCGGAGGCGGCAGCTGTAAAAACGGAAGTCGCGATACCCAGGTCAAAGGTTGAGCTTCCGCTTTGTAAATACAGCGTAAAAGCTCCGTCTGTTTTTTACCGTGTATTTATTAAGGAACAGCTTGCGCCTATCTCTATTTGCGGAGTTTTGTGGTATCAGGGCGAATCAAGCCGATTTGACATAAATTATGCCGATAAATTTAAGCTTATGGCAGGGTATTGGCGCGAAGCTTTTCGCGATAGCGATATACCGTTTTATACTGTGGAAATTGCTGCTCATTGTTATCCGGACGGGATAGTTCCGGCAAGGTTCAGAATGGAGCAGTGGCGCGCGGCAAGAATTACCGAAAAAACATATATTACATCTACACGTGACTTAGGAGATTATGTTAATATTCATCCGCACCGCAAAATGGAGGTTGCAAAACAGCTATCAAATCAAATCCTTAATTATACTTATGGAATT
>JAIKVQ010000134.1 GCA_024685565.1 Bacillota bacterium | reverse complement strand
GGAGTTAAGATAATCGGTACCGACTGCGAGGCGATAGAGAGGGCAGAAAACCGCGAAGCATTTGAAAAAATCCTTGAAGAGCTCGGTATTCCTCAGCCGAACGGAAGGGCTGTAACAAATATTAAGGATGGATTAAAGGCGGCGAACGAAATAGGATATCCTGTTCTTGTAAGACCATCCTTTGTGCTTGGCGGAAGAGCAATGCAGATTGTTTCAAAGGATAAAGACCTTAAAGATTACCTAAAAACAGCCGTTGAAATTGATACCGATAAACCTGTTTTAGTAGATAAATATATTCAGGGTAAGGAAGTAGAAGTCGATGCAATTTGTGACGGTACCGATGTATTTGTACCGGGAATTATGGAACTTGTTGAACGGACAGGCGTACATTCGGGAGATTCAATAAGCGTGTACCCTTCTTTCAGTATTTCGGACAAGGTAAAGGGCATAATTTTACAGTATGCCAAAAGTTTGGGACTCGGAATAAACATTATAGGACTTTATAATATTCAATTCATTGTTGATAGCAGTGAAAATGTCTATGTAATTGAGGTTAACCCGCGTTCCTCAAGGACAGTTCCGTTTTTGTCAAAGGCTACAGGATATAACATTGCCGATATTGCAACCGAAGTAATACTCGGAAAGTCCTTAAAAGAACAGGGGATTTTCCACCTTTATCCCGAAGAACAGAAGCGTTTTTATGTAAAAGTCCCCGTATTTTCATCTAATAAGATAAAGGGACTGGACGCGTATCTTTCGCCTGAGATGAAATCAACGGGCGAGGCTATAGGATATGACAAAAAACTGTCCCGTGCGATGTATAAGGCTATGGTCGCATCAGGTATGAAGCTTCAAAATTACGGAACCGTGTTTGTCACTATTGCAGATGAGGATAAAGAGGAGGCACTTCCGCTTGTCAAGAGGTTCTTTGATATGGGCTTTAACATTGAAGCAACAAAGGGAACTGCCAAATTTTTGAAAAATCACGGTATAAGAACAAGAATTTTAGGAAAAATCAGCGAGGGCAGTACAGAAATTTTTGAGTCCATAAGAGCAGGATATGTGAGCTATGTTATAAATACAAGAGGAGTGCTTTCCGGCGTTCATTATGCGGATGGTGTTGAAATCCGAAAGTGTGCCACTGAAAACAGTGTAAATATGTTTACATCACTTGATACGGTAAAGGTTTTGCTTGATGTTTTGGAAGAAACGACAATTACAGTTTCTACTATTGACTCGAGAGGTGAATGATGAAAAAGACGGATTTTGTTGTAAAATCGAATAAACCGATTACGAAAAATGTCATGGAAATGAAACTTGCGGGTGATACAAGCGATATAATTCTTCCCGGTCAGTTTGTAAACATTTTGATTGACGGATTCTTTTTAAGGCGTCCGATATCGGTTTGCGACTGTGATGGGAAAATGCTCACAATAATATACAAAATTGTGGGTAAGGGCACACAAAAGATGGCGGAAATGACAGAGGGAACAAAGCTTGATGTGCTGACAGGACTGGGTAATGGATATGATTTAGCAGTGTCGGGAGATTTTCCGCTTTTGATAGGCGGCGGCGTTGGTGTGCCGCCTATGTATCTCCTTGCGAAGAAGCTCATATCTCTTGGCAGAAAAGTGAGAGTGATTTTGGGTTTTAACACCTGTGATGAAATCTTCTACGAAAATGAGTTTAAAAAACTCGGAGCAGAGGTAATAGTTTCAACAGTTGATGGGAGTTATGGAAAAAAAGGCTTTGTTACCGATGTTATACAAGAGGATTATTCATACATCTATTGCTGCGGTCCGGAACCGATGCTAAAAGCGGTGTATAAGGCCTCTAAAACAGGCGCTCAGTTTAGCTTTGAGGAACGTATGGGCTGTGGTTTTGGAGCATGTATGGGCTGCTCGTGCAAAACAATAACGGGATATAAACGGATTTGCAAGGACGGACCTGTTATGTTTAAGGAGGAAATACTATGGGAAAGCTGAGTGTCAATCTTTGCGGTATTGAGCTTGATAATCCCGTAATTGCCGCATCGGGAACTTTCGGTTACGGATATGAATTTGCAGAGCTTTACGATATAAATGTTTTGGGAACATTTTCCTTTAAGGGAACAACCAAGGAAGAACGTTTCGGAAACCCGACCTCAAGGATTGCAGAATGTCCGAGCGGTATGATAAATGCCGTGGGACTGCAAAATCCCGGGGTGGATAAGGTAATATCGGAAGAGTTAAAAAAGCTCAGGAAATGCTTTAACAAAAAGGTTATTGCAAATGTAGGCGGCTTTTCCTTGGAGGAGTATGTCTATACTTGTAAAAAACTTGATAAGTGTGATGAAGTAGGCTGGATAGAACTTAATATAAGCTGCCCGAATGTTCACGGAGGCGGTATGAGTTTCGGTGTCACACCTGACTCAGCAAAGACAGTTACCAAAGCGGTAAAAAAGGTAATTTCAAAGCCTTTGATAGTAAAGCTTTCTCCGAATGTGACCGATATTGCGTCAATTGCGAAAGCATGTGAGGAGGCGGGTGCAGACGGCATAAGCCTTATAAATACTATGCTCGGTATGCGAATAGATTTATCCAAAAAAGAGCCTGTTATAAAGAATGTTATGGGCGGTGTTTCAGGACCTGCAATCTTTCCGATAGCCCTCCGAATGGTATATCAGGTTGCAAATACTGTAAAAATCCCCGTTGTTGGTATGGGTGGCGTTTCTTCAGCGGAAGATGTCATAGAAATGATGCTGGCAGGTGCAACAGCGGTCCAGGTAGGAGCGGCAAATCTGCGAAACCCGTTTGCCTGCAAGGAAATAATCGAAAATCTGCCGAAAGTTATGGAAAAATACAGTATAGAAAAGTTGAGCGACATAATAGGAGGTGTTAAAGTTGGGTAAAGATGTGATTATCGCGTGTGATTTTAAAGACGCGTCACATACTTTTGAATTTCTTGACAAATTTAAAGACAGAAAACCATTTGTAAAGATAGGTATGGAACTTTTTTATGCAGAAGGACCGTCAATAGTTAGGGAAATAAAGAAAAGGGGGCATAAGATTTTCCTTGACTTAAAGCTTCACGATATTCCAAACACAGTCAAAAAGGCGATGAGTGTACTTTCAAGATTAGATGTTGATATATTAAATGTTCACGCATCAGGTACGGTGAAAATGATGGAGGCAGCTCTTTCAGGGCTTACAAGGCCTGACGGAACAAGACCTCTTTTGGTAGCTGTCACTCAGCTCACTTCGACAGATGAGGAAACTATGAAATCTGACCTTTTGATAAATGCGCCTATCGATGAAGTGGTAATGCATTATGCAAAAAATGCAAAATGTGCAGGGCTTGATGGCATTGTTTGCTCGCCGTGGGAAACTGAAAAGGTACATAATTTGCTTGGAAATGACTTTTTAACCATAACTCCCGGCATACGCTTTGCAGATAATCAGGCGGGTGACCAGAAACGGATTATGACGCCCTGCGAGGCAAAAAAAGCAGGTTCTGACTACATTGTTGTCGGACGTCCGATAACGGAAGCAGAAAACCCCGTTTTTGCATATAACCGCTGTATAGAAGAATTTGTTAATTAGGAGGTAAGAAATGAACAGAAAAATTGCAAAAGATTTATTAAAAATCAAGGCTGTGTTTTTCAGACCCGATGAGCCGTTTATCTGGGCAAGCGGAATCAAAAGTCCTGTTTACTGCGATAACCGTCTGACTCTCACAGCACCTGAGGTCCGAAATGATATTGAAAATGGACTTGCGGAGCTTATAAAAATGAATTACCCTGACTGCGAGGTGCTAATGGGCACATCTACCGCGGGAATAGCGCACGCGGCAATAACAGGCCATATTCTTGGCTTGCCCATGGGATATGTGCGTTCAGGCTCAAAGGATCACGGCAGAAAAAACCAGATAGAGGGCGAACTGAAAAAAGGTGCAAAGACGGTAGTTGTTGAGGATCTTATTTCGACAGGAAGCAGTGCCATTGATGTTGTAAACGTTTTAAGGGAAGCTGGCGCTGAGGTTTTGGGTATCGTATCAATTTTTACATACAATATGGCTAAGGGAATTGAAAAACTAAAGGCGGCGGGAGTGAAAAATGTATCACTAACCGATTTTGACTGTGTTGCAGAAATTGCTGCAAAAGAGGGGTATATTAAAGAGTCGGACATAAAAAGGCTTATTTCCTTTAGAGATAACCCATCCGATGAAAGCTGGATTGGAGGTAAGAAATGAGGTCGCTTATAAATATTCTGGATTTTTCAAAAGAAGAAATTGAGGATTTGATGTGGACGGCAACTGATATAATTGAAAATCCTGACTCTTATCGGGAAGCGTGTAAGTATAAAAAACTAGCAACGCTGTTTTACGAGCCTTCCACAAGAACGAGGCTGAGTTTTGAGGCGGCTATGCTGGAACTGGGCGGAAGCGTTCTGGGCTTTTCAGAGGCAAATTCTTCCTCTGCGGCAAAGGGTGAGAGTATTGCGGATACGGCAAAAACAGTTTCGTGCTACGCTGATATTATTGCTATGCGTCATTCAAAAGAGGGTGCGCCGCTTGTTGCTGCAAAAAATGCATCTGTTCCTGTAATAAACGCGGGAGATGGCGGACATAACCATCCCACTCAGACACTTGCCGACCTTTTTACGATAAAGCGCGAAAAGGGAAGACTTGATAATCTTACAATAGGTTTTTGCGGAGATTTAAAATTCGGAAGAACGGTACACTCTTTGATTTCAGCAGTATCAAGACATGAAAATATAAAGGTTGTTTTAATATCCCCTGCTGAATTAAAGCTTCCCAGCTACATAAAGGAAAATGTGTTGAAGAAAAAGGGTATAGAATATGTCCAGACTTCCGACCTTTCCGAAGTCATTTCCGAACTTGACATACTTTATATGACAAGAGTGCAAAGGGAGAGGTTTTTTAATGAAGAGGACTATATAAGACTGAAAGACAGTTATATTTTAACTCCCGAAAAACTGGAAAATGCGAAGCGTGACCTTTCGGTTATGCACCCGTTGCCGAGGGTAAACGAAATAAGCAGGGCGATTGATGACGACCCGCGAGCCTGTTATTTTAAGCAGGTGATAAATGGAAAGTATATGAGAATGGCGCTTATTTTAAAGCTTTTGAAGGAGGCGGAAATATGAATATAGACTCAATCAAAAACGGAATTGTAATCGACCATATTACAGCAGGAAAATCGCTTGAGATATATCATCTTTTGGGACTTGAAAATTTGGATTGTCCCGTTGCACTTATAAAAAATGTCGTAAGCAAGAAGATGCATAAAAAGGATATAATAAAGATTGACAATGAATACGATATAAACACCGAAATTCTCGGCTTTGTAGACCCAAAAGCTACGGTAAATATAATAAAGGACGGAAAAATCACGGAAAAAAAGACATTAGAACTTCCCGAAAAGTTAAAAGGCATTTTAAAATGCAAGAATCCGCGCTGTATAACCTCTTGTGAGCAGGAGATAGAGCATATATTTGTCCTGTCCGACAGGCAAAAAGGGGAATATCGCTGTGCATACTGTGAGACAAAGGTGAATAGAACAGGTGATTACGGCAGGGAAATAATAGAAAAAGAGGTTCAATCAAAGGGAACTAAAAGAATATAGAAACAGCAGGCGAATGGTTGAATATCTAAACTGTTCAGTCAATGAAAATCGGGACAAACGAAAAATCGCAAGTTTCGATTTTTTTGTCTGAAGCAGGCAGTAGAATACGCAAAGGCAGAGACTTTAAAAGTACAAGCGGTAATAAATATCACTTTTCACTTCTTTTGCATATGATAAAAAAGCGTATAGCTTTAATTATAGCAAAAACAGGAGGTGAAAAAATGTGGATTGATGCTCTTACTGGAATTATAATTCCTTTTATAGGGACAACGCTTGGGGCTTTATGTGTATTCTTTTTGCGGAAAAATATGAGTAAAAGAGTTGATAGAATGCTTACCGGATTTGCGGGAGGAGTTATGGTTGCGGCGTCCTTTTTCAGCTTGATTGTGCCCGCAATTGAACAGTCGGAATTTTTAGGTAAGTTTTCCTTCATTCCCGCATCGTTTGGTTTTTTGCTGGGGATACTTTTTTTGATTGTTTTAGACATTGCAATACCGTATATAGGATTTGAAGATAATAAAGGCTCTTTATCAAAAACAACAAAACTTGTCCTTGCCGTAACTATACATAATCTTCCTGAGGGAATGGCGGTAGGTATAGTTTACGCTGGACTTCTTTACGGAAAAAGTGATATAAGCGTTGCAAGTGCACTCGCACTTGCACTTGGCATAGCGCTTCAGAATTTTCCTGAGGGTGCTATTGTATCTATGCCACTTAATGTTTCCGGTATGCCGAAATTCAAAGCATTTTTGTACGGGGCTGCATCGGGTATTGTAGAGCCTGTCGGTGCGATAGTTACAGTTTTTGCTGCAGGATTTTTTCTGCCTCTTATGCCGTATTTTCTGAGTTTTGCCGCAGGTGCAATGTTTTATGTTGTTATCGAAGAACTGCTCCCATCAAATACTGAGGAAAAGCAATTCAGCATAGGTACTGTTTTCTTTGCACTTGGATTTGTTATTATGATGGCGCTTGACGTAGGACTAAAATAAAATATTCGTAAAGGATTGCATATTTTACCTTTGCGTGTTATAATATGTAAAATAAGTTTAATGAAATTGACAGGCTTTTTTAAGTTTTGCTTGTTAATTATAAAATTTGGCGGTGATAATATGAAGTTTACGAAAATGCAGGGGCTTGGAAATGATTACATATATGTAAACTGCTTCTCGGAGCAGGTAGAAAATATAAATGAAACTGCAAAATTTGTCAGTGACAGGCATTTTGGAATAGGTTCCGACGGGCTTGTTTTAATAAAACCGTCTGAAATCGCTGATTTCAGAATGGATATGTATAATTCGGACGGAACTCAGGCGCAGATGTGCGGTAATGCAATAAGGTGTGTTGCAAAATATGTGTATGACAGACGACTTACCGACAAAACCGAGATTAGTATAGAGACACTTGCGGGGATTAAGTATCTTCAGCTTAATCTGGGCGAGGATTTTAAGGTAAAAACGGTGCGCGTAAATATGGGAAAGCCTGAATTGTTTCCGAGAAAGATACCGATTTTATCGGATATGGATACATTTATTATGCAAGATATTGAAATTGACGGAGCGGTTTATAAAGCTACAGGAGTTTCTATGGGAAATCCGCATATTGTGGTTTTTGTCGATGAAATGCCTGATTTAGCTAAAATAGGGCCTTTATTTGAGAATAATCCGCTTTTTCCTGAGCGGATAAACACTGAATTTATAATAGTAAAAGACCGCTCAAATATTGAGATGCGCGTATGGGAAAGAGGTGCGGGCGAAACGCTTGCCTGCGGTACGGGTGCGTGTGCTGCTATGGTAGCGGCAAAACTGTCAAATCTTGTAGATAATGAGGCAACGGTGCATCTTCTTGGTGGAAATCTTAAAATTGAATGGAACGGGGAATGTGTGTATATGACGGGCCCGTGTGAATTTGTTTTTGACGGAGAAATTTAATATAAGGAGCAAAAGAAAATGACAAAAATTAACGACAATTTTTTAAAGCTGTCACCAAGCTATCTTTTTACCAATATAGCTAAAAAGGTGGCGGATTTTTCGGAGAAAAATCCTGACAGGAAACTGATAAAAATGGGTATCGGAGACGTTACGCGCCCTTTAATTCCTGCAGTAATCGAGGCTATGCATAAGGCTACTGACGAAATGGGTACGTTTGAGGGGTTTCACGGATATGGACCCGAGCAGGGTTATCTTTTTCTGCGCGAGCTTATTTGCGAAAACGACTATAATGGGCTTGGAATTGAGCCTGATGAGGTTTTTGTTTCCGACGGTGCAAAATCCGACTGCGGAAATATTGTCGATATATTTGCAAAAGAAAACAAAGTTGCTGTCTGCGACCCTGTTTATACCGTTTATGTTGATACAAACGTAATGAGCGGCAGAGCAGGAGAGCAAGACGAAAACGGAAAATGGGATAATTTGATTTACCTTAATGCAACAGAGGAAAATAATTTTGTACCTGAAATTCCCAAAGAAAGAGCGGATATTATTTATCTTTGCTATCCTAACAATCCAACAGGTATGACCATTTCAAAGAGCCGTTTAAAAGCTTGGATTGATTATGCCAAATCAAATAATTCAATAATTTTATTTGATGCGGCGTATGAGGCTTTTATTACAGAATCTGACGTACCGCACTCAATATTTGAAATTGAGGGTGCGAAAGACGTTGCGATAGAATTTCGCAGTTTTTCAAAGACGGCAGGCTTTACAGGAACAAGATGTGCATATACGGTAATCCCGAAAAGTGTAAAAGTTGACGGTGTGGAGCTTAATAAACTTTGGCTGAGGCGTCAATGCACCAAATTTAACGGAGTGCCTTATGTAATTCAAAGAGCGGCGGCTGCGGTTTATTCTGATGAAGGCAAAAAGCAGGTAAGGGATAACATTTTGTACTATCTTGAAAATGCAAGAATTATAAAAGATGCTTTCCAAAGCATAGGAATAAAGGCATATGGCGGAGTAAGTTCGCCTTATGTATGGGCAAAAATTCCTGACGGGAAAACAAGCTGGGGCTTTTTCGATGAACTTTTGGAAAAAGCAGGCGTTGTAACAACTCCGGGTGCCGGTTTTGGAACAAACGGAGAGGGGTATATAAGACTGACCGCATTTAATACGCGTGAGGCAACCCTTGAGGCTATGGAAAATATAAAAAAACTGTTCAAATGATAAAAAACAGAAACGATTTCAAATCGTTTCTGTTTTTTTTGGCGGTCTTGCACCAAAATACTGGTAAATATTACATTTTATCATACCGTTATATATTTTCCTGCGCTTATCCGCTTGTTTCCCAAAATACTTTTCAAAATCCTCATTTGATGCAAGAATATAATATGACCAGTCGGGAAGATGAGAAAAGGCTTTTCCGATATTTTTGTAAAGCTCAAGGCAGGATTGTATGTCGCCCATACGCTCGCCGTATGGCGGATTGCAGATAATACTTCCGTATTTTTCGGATGAATAAAATTTTGATGCATCAGCGCACCTAAAAGTGATTGAATCACCAACTCCCGCGATTCCGGCATTCTGCCTTGCAACAGAAAGTATATTTTCGTCAATGTCCGAGGCGAGTATATTAAGCGGAGTGTTGCGGACTTTATCGCGCGCCTCAGCTCTTACGGAGCGCCACATGTCGGCAGGGATTTGCTCAAAATTTTCAGCTAAAAAATTGCGCGATATTCCCGGCGCGATATTTCTTTTAAACATTGCCGCCTCTATGGGAATAGTACCGCTGCCGCAAAACGGGTCGCAGAGAGGATATTCAAATTTCCAGAAACTCAGCATAACCATTGCCGC
>JAIKVQ010000129.1 GCA_024685565.1 Bacillota bacterium | reverse complement strand
TTTTAATAGCTCTGCTGTGGGCTTCGCCGTAAGCTGCGCCCTGTTTGATGTTGATGAATAAATCTCGTCAATACCGTATTTTGCAAGCCTTTTTGAAAGCGCCTCCGCCTGCCTTTCCCCCAACGGCGATAATGAGTCGGGTACTGCGATATTACGCTTTACTATATCAAAATGGCTGTCCGAATATGAAAATTCCGTCTTAATTCCTGTTGGGAAATTAACCCTTAACCAATGGTCTTTTGCGTTATTTGTAAGCTCGACCTTAACCTTTATATAATCGGCGTCTTTATCAAGGGTATATGTCGTTTTAATCGGAATTTTTGTATAAATATCGCTCGGATTTACCTCACAGCTTTCAGGCACTTCAAATTCACATTCTGTCACGATTGTGCCTGAAAGTTCTCCGCTTTCGGTTACATAAATCTTCGCATTTGTGCCCTCGCTCGTATATTTTCTGTCAAATTCAGGGCTCTTATGGTTCCAAGCATTTCCTATTTCGCCCTGCGATGTATAGAAATTGAGTCCTTTATATTCTTTTCCTGTTTCTTTATATGTAACATCTATTGTTCCGTTTGGATTTACGCTAACTTTTATCTTGTCATTTTCAAGGGTATTTCCCAGAGCGATACCCGCTCTTTTACGCATTTCGGCAGGTGTTCCCTTTATTTCAAAAACCTTATAGCCCATTGCGGGAATATCCTTAAATTCTGCATACAGTCTATGATGACGGCTTTCCAAAATTGTCGGAACATCCCATATATTATCCATAAATATACTTGATTTTCCGCTTTCTATAACCTGAAGTTTAGCGCCGTCTATCGCTACGCCCTTACCCAAGCTTTCAGGCACTTCAATATCAAGCGGAACGATAACATCTCTCTTATATGGGAGTGTGTTATATACCACAAGCTGCACAATATCTTCTTTCTGACCTTGTGGTGAAAGATTTTTTGCGATATGCGCCATTGCATCTTCTGTTACGATTTCTGCAATATCCTGTGCTTTTCTGAATCTATATTCCATATCCTTGCATACACAGTCAGGCGCACAGCCTCCGTTTGCGTCGTGGCTATGGTTTGAGATAAGATACTGCCAACCTCTATGAAGATAGAGCTTACTGTCATTTCCTGCGATTGCGTTAAGTGGCTCTGCTATATAGCAAAGCTGTGTGTAAGCGGCAAAATCAGCTTGCTTTAAATATGTTCTTGCGCTTATAGTGCTTGGCATCAAATAAGTCCATTTGCCCTCTTTTAAGTATGAACGGCGCTCACCTGTAAGAACAGTCATTTTGTCCTTATCAAGATACTTTTCTGCATCCTTCCAAAATCCCTCAAGATTGGTATGCTCTATCTCGATTTCGCCGCCAAATAGCTTTTTAGCATCAGCTATAACTTCACTTTCTCTTGGAAAGCCGACTGAAATATCATGTCCGTTCATACCCAAAAATACAGGAGTTGTAAAGTGTCCCTTTTCCTCCTCAAGCATATCGAGAATTGCTTTTTTGAGGTTAGTATTGTCATAGTTTGCAACAGGTGATTTTAAGTCATAATTGATTGCAGCGCCGACAAAACCGTCTGCACGGCGGAATGGTGCTTCGTCAAATTCGCCCCATTTATAGTCCTTACTCCAAACTCTGTTACGGGATACGGCTCTATGTACCTGATAATACCAATTATATCTGCAATATAGGGCAAATCTGCTTGCCAAAACGCTGCTTCCGTCGGGAGATTTCCAGATATATTCGGCAGGCGCTTCGTGATGTGAAATACCGCGATAAAACATCATATATTTTATGCCGAAATCAGATAATATCTGCGGATACTGTCCTGTCTGTCCCCAGCTTGACGGAGTGTAGCCGACTGTTGGGACTTTTCCACCGTACTTTTCGACGATTTCCCTGCCGAAAATGAGATTTCGGATTAGTGCCTCGTGTGAAATAGTAAATTCTTCGGGAAGTGTATAGTACTGGCCTATTATGAGTCTTCCCTCTTTTATGAATTTTTCCACTTGCTCGCGTCGTTCGGGGCGCATTTGGAGGTAGTCATCAATCATAATCGAGTGACCGTCCATTGTAAAAGAGTGATAATTCTTATCACTCTCTAAAATATCCAAAGTAGTATCAAGCATAACCAAAAGATTATGCCTTGTCTTTTCAAAACTAAACCTGAATTCCCTGTCCCAATGCGTGTTTGATACCACATCAATTTTTTTAACTTTCATATTTGTTTCCTTCGTTTTCTGTTTCATTACTGCCGCATAACTTAATATATCGTCTTTTAGCGTTATATTTTTTTAATTGAATTTTAACTTTTCTGCATATGTTTTTTCATAAAAAGCACATATTTCATCTTTATATGGCATAGCGGGTGATGTGCCTTTTTTTGTAACCGACAATGCCGCCGTACAGTTTGCAAATCTTAGCGCTGTTTTTATATCTGCTCCGCTTGCTATTGCCGTAGCAAATCCGCCGTTGAATGCATCTCCTGCGCCTGTTGTATCAACTGCCTGTACCTTTATTGACGGCACCATAATTTTTTCTTTGCCATTTGAATAAAACGCGCCTTTACTTCCAAGTGTGATTACGACATTTTTTGCGCCCATTTCAATGAATTTTTCGGCTGCTTTTTCAGCATCCTCCTGCGTTTTTATATGTACGCCCGTAAAGAATTCCGCCTCTGTTTCATTTGGCGTTACATAGTCTGTATCCAAAATCAGCTCGTTTGGAATTTTCTGGAACGGTGCGGTATTTAATATGAACGGTTTGCCATACTTTTTCGCAAACTCCTTGCAACATAATATTGATTCCATACTTGTTTCAAGCTGGG
The DNA here is from genome assembly GCA_024685565.1 of Bacillota bacterium. Lineage (GTDB taxonomy): Bacteria > Bacillota > Clostridia > UBA1381 > UBA1381 > UBA1738. Next base: position 1,764 of record JAIKVQ010000129.1, on the reverse strand, counting down.
TTAAAACAGCGTCACAGTCTGCAAAATCAGCTTCTGCCTTCAAAACATCTTCTCTTTTTACAAGCTCATTTACAGCTTTTACGACAATTATTCTGTTTTGGGCAGTTTCTTCATTAACTTCGATAAGCGCCGCCGCAGTTTCCTCGCCTTTTACTATGTCTATATACTTTGTTGACATACCTGTACTTTTATAGTGATCAAGCAAGACATGGGACAGGAAATCATCGCCCACTTTTCCTATAATCCTGACATCAGCGCCTGCTTTAAAGGCAGCCGTCATCTGATTACTTCCTTTTCCGCCCGGTCCTATTTTCACACTGCTTCCGAGCGCCGATTCGCCTTCAACAGGAAAATGCTTCGCATATGCCGTAATGTCTACAATTAAGCTACCTGCTCCGACTATTTTACTCATATTGCTAAAACCACCTTTTTAATCCGACTTACTTGCTTGTTACAATTGTTATACCGGAGGATGTACCGAGTCTTTCTGCACCGACATCAATGAGCTCCAATGCGGTCTCACGCGTTTTAATTCCTGTTGATGCCTTGACCCTCACTCCGTTTGTTACATTTTCTTTCATCAACTTAATATCATGCACGGTTGCTACACCTTCTGCGCAGCCGGTGCAGGTTTTAACAAATGTTGCACCTGCTTCACACGCCAATTTTACTGCCATTATTTTCTCTTCGTCTGTTAATAATCCTGTTTCGATAATAACCTTTACACATTTCCCTTTTGCTGCTTCAACAACGGCTTTTATATCATTTTTGACATATTCATAGTCACCGTCTTTTAATGCTCCGATATGAATTACCATATCAAATTCATCACAGCCGTTGTTATATGCGTCTATCACTTCTGCAACCTTTGTCTTGGTAGAGCAAGCACCCAAGGGAAATCCTATAACAGTACATACCTTTACATCCGAATCCTTTAATAGCTCATGAGCATATGCAACATAGCTTGAATTGATGCAAACAGATGCAAAATCATATTCTTTTGCCTCCCTGCAAAATCTTTCAATATCCTCTTTTTTTGCAAATGGTTTCAAAATAGTGTGGTCAATATACTTGTTTAATTTCATTTTTATTCTCTCCTTTATAATTATTCTTCGTCTATTGTTTTAAATGATTTGCCCCATAAGCGCATTCTTTCTTCATATGCATCGTTAAATCTGTAATCTCTCCAGAATGTGAGTATTTTTAAATCCTCATCTGACTCCGAATTATCAAGTGCGTGAAAACAGCCTGCCGGTATAAATATTACCTGGTCGGCATACACATCAATTATTTTATCATCAAGCTTAAGCTTTCCTTTTCCGCTTAGTATGTAATATATTTCGTCTTCTTCGTGAGCAGCGCCTCCGAGTGCGTACCCCGCCTTAACCGTTCCGTGATTGATTTGAATTACATTATCTCTTTTTGTAATTACATGATCTAAAATCATTCTGGAATCATATTCTTTCCCGAAAGATAACGCTTTTACCTTATTTACATCTACAACTACGGGATCCAGCTTTTCCATTCTATCCTCTCCTTTTTTAATCAAATTCTACCATTACTTTTACTCTGTCATTATGATATTTTGCCTCATTTTCAAACATATCAAGGCACTTATCAAAAGGCACTCTGTGTGTAATAATCGGCGTTAGCTTTCTATCATATTCTGCCATGATTTCGCATACCTTTTGAGGATTTCCGAATCTTCCTGCGCCGCCCTTTACCGTAAGATATTTCATTGCCACATCCGACATAGGAACGCTT
>JAIKVQ010000099.1 GCA_024685565.1 Bacillota bacterium | reverse complement strand
CATCGGAGCGCGTTTTCTTTGGACAACCGTGTGGGTTTCAGGAAATACCAAAATCCCTTTTGTTGTTTTTGTGACTACGTCTTTTTCGGGATTTACGAGTTTTCCCATCATAGGCCCGCCGTCGATAACAGCCTTGCCGGCAAGGTCAGTATAGCCGCATTCTGCAAGAAAATCAGATATTTTCATACCTATCGGCGCGCGGACTATAATGTCATTTTCAACATCTCCGCCGACCAAAACATATTTTTGCGTCACCTTTTCGTCTCTTACAAGTGCGCTGTGTATGTTATACACCGTTTCGGCATTTATAACCATTACTCCGACAGCCAGAGGAATAGCTCCCTCAGGCACAATTTTGCCAGTTGTTTCATAAACAAGCACAACTTCATCGCCCGCAGGATATACGTCGGGTATTTCCGCGATTTTCACGTCGGTACCCTCTAAGCTCTTTAATACCTTTCTGTCAAGAAGTCCTATATTTTTCCCTTTTATCCCGATAAGTACCTCTTTTGCGCCCAAAGCGTCTTTAAGCACAAAAAGAGTCTCTGCTATCGCTTTAAAATGATGCGCCAGAATATGATGGTCCGCCATCATAAGCGGTTCGCATTCTGCCGCATTTACTACTATTTGCTCAACTTTTTCGGAAAACTTTTTGTGCGTGGGAAATCCCGCACCGCCTGCGCCCACTATACCGGCACTGTAAACAAGTTCGCAAAGCTGCTTAAAATCCATATGTAAGCCTCCCGATTACTGGTTCTTATCGACTATGCCGACAATTACGGCATCAACGGGCGCATCTGCCCTGTCAAGTCCCAACCTTGCGGCACTTCCCGTGGAAATCAAGACCTTTTCACCGATGCCTGCTCCTACACCGTCAACTGCAATCATATGCTTGCCTGTGGGTTTTCCATTTTCGATAGTTTCAACTATCATAAACTTATATCCCACAAGTTTTTCATTTTTTACCGTGGAAACAATACTTCCCTTTACTATTGCCAGCAGCATCTTTATTCTCCTTTTTGAACGATTTTATATAAACTCTGATTATTTTCAATATCAATGATGTGCAATAATAGTCACTCTGTCGCCTGTCTTTATGCCTGCCGCATTTGCGTCATCGGTATCAATGTGCATTTCGGTATCGAAATCCTTATGCACTCTTACCTGAACGTTATAATATCTCGTCGGCTTTGCACTCGCAATCTCCACATCGACAATATCGTTATCCTTAACGCCGTATTTTTCGGCGTCCTCTAAATTAAAATGGATATGTCTGTTTGCTATTATTGTGCCTTCCTTTAAAAATACACTTCCCTGCGGACCTACAAGCGCCATAGGCGCACTCCCTGCAAGTTTTCCTGACGGTCTTACAGGCGGACTTACCTTTAATTTAAAAGTATCTGTTCTCGAAATTTCAACCTGAGACTGACTTCTTACAGGCCCCAAAACTCTTACGCCCTCTATTGAGCGCAGCGACGGACTCACAAGCGTCACGCATTCCTCCGCGGCAAACTGACCTCCCATAAGATACTTTTTAACCGTTAATTTGTGTCCTTTTCCGAACAAGGTCTCCAAATCCTGCTGCGAAAGATGGATATGGCGCGCCGAAACACCGACCTTAATACCTGTGTCGGCTTCATCTTTATTTTGAAGTAATTTAATCACATTTTCAGTAACTAACTCAACAATTTTTTCGTCTAACATTTTACTGCTCCCTGTTTGGAATATCTCGGGGGCATTTTATGCCCCCGCATACTTTCCAAAAATTTTAGTCTAAAGCCGGCAAAATCTTCTCAACATCGCCGTGAGGACGAGGAATTACGTGAACTGAAACAAGTTCACCGAGTTTTGAGCCTGCCTGTGCGCCTGCATCTGTTGCTGCCTGAACTGCGCCGACATCGCCGCGAACCATAACTGTTACAAGTCCGGAACCGATTCTCTCTGTGCCGATAAGCTGTACATTTGCAGCCTTTACCATTGCATCAGCGGCTTCAATTGCAGCTACAAGACCTCTTGTTTCAACCATTCCCAATGCTTCTACTACTGCCATTATTCT
>JAIKVQ010000057.1 GCA_024685565.1 Bacillota bacterium | reverse complement strand
GTGATTGTCGCAAGTGTTTTTGACTCATTTTCTACATTAACGCCCTCTTTTGCCTCAATTGCCTGATGAAGTCCGTCGGAATAACGCCTTCCGGGCATAATTCTTCCCGTAAATTCGTCAACTATCTGCACTTCTCCGTTTTGTACCACATACTGTCTGTCGCGGTGCATAACACCGTTTGCGGAAAGCGCCTGATTTATGTGATGCTGGATTTTCATATTGTCGGGGTCTGCTAAGTTTTCAATATTGAAATACCGCTCCGCCTTTTCAATTCCGCGCTTAGTGAGTGTTGCAGTTCTTGCCTTTTCGTCTACTATATAATCGCAGTCAGCATCATCGTCCAAAACCTTGTCGTCCTCTTCTGTAACAACCATTTTTTTGAGGCTTTTGGCAAATCTGTCAGCAGCTTTATAGAGGTCATTTGCCGCCTCGCCCATACCTGATATGATCAACGGGGTTCTTGCCTCGTCAATCAAAATTGAGTCCACCTCGTCGACTATGGCATAGTTATGCCCTCTTTGTACCTGCTGTTCCTTATATGTTACCATGTTATCACGAAGATAATCAAAACCCATTTCGTTATTTGTTCCGTAGGTAATATCAGCGGAATAGGCTTTTTTTCTTTCGTCATTATCAAGATCGTGAATAATAAGACCTACAGAAAGTCCTAAAAATTTATAAACTTTTCCCATCCACTCCGAGTCACGCTTTGCAAGATAATCATTTACGGTAACGATATGTACACCGTTACCTGTAAGCGCATTAAGATAAGCAGGCAGTGTTGAAACAAGAGTTTTACCCTCACCTGTTTTCATCTCGGCAATTCTTCCCTGATGCAGTATTATTCCGCCTATTACCTGAACATAAAAATGTTTCATTCCAAGCACTCGCCACGCCGCTTCACGCACAACCGCAAATGCTTCGGGAAGAAGGCTGTCCAAATCTTCGCCATCATTTATGCGTTTTTTAAATTCCTCGGTTTTTGCGGCAAGTTCCCTGTCTGAAAGCGCCTGCATCTCAGGCTCAAGCTCCATAACCTTGTCCGCAATCGGCGTTACCCGCTTCAGTTCTCTTTGCGAATAGGTACCGAAAATCTTGTCAAAAAGTCCCATAATACACCTCATCAATTATTTATTTAAATGAACACATTCCCATAATATTCCTATTTTACAGTATAACACAAATCACGCAGAATTACTATACTTTTTTTAAAAAAATATAAAATAGTTGAAAACATAAAAATTACATGTTATAATCAAATTACAAAGTTTAGCATTTTTCAGGAGGTAACTATGAAAAAATTTTTAAGTATCTTTATTGCTATGATGCTTGTATTAAACAGCACTGCATTTGCAGATGACTTTGACTTTCTGAAAGCATCATACACCTCGTGCGAGGCGGAGTTTGAAATGTCCATGAATGTTGGCGGAGGTTTAGACTTTTTAAACGCTATACCCCAAATGGAGTATATTCGCAATTATGTGGATTTAAACGGACTTGCCAAGGGGCTTTCCGAGTCGGAATATACAGGAAAACTGAAGTTTAACGCAAACGAAGAATTTACAAAAATGCAGGCTTCATTTGAGGTGTTTTCAAAAGTTCCGCTAAAGGTTAACAAAAATTTAAAGGTAACAACAGAATCTGTGTACGGAATGTGGATAGATTATGACATAACGGATGAGAATGCACCGAAGCTTGATTACATATATGCAAGTCCTATGCTCGACAAATACCTGTATATTGATTTAGTTTCTGTAATTGAGAATAACGGAAATGATATTGCCGAGTATATTTCCTTAATTAAGAATATGACAGGCAAAGAAGGCAGAAAAGAAATTACCGATAAAATGGTTGAAGTTATAAAGAATAATTCCAATGTTTCGGGAAGAGGCTCAAAAGTAACAATTACCATAACAGACGAGCAGATGAAAGAGCTAATTGTTCAGGCAATAGACATTGCAAAGGAATCGGTGCAAAAGGTTTATAAGGAAAACAGCACTTATCAGGAGGAAATAGACGATGCATTTTCCGGTATTTCCGAATTTCTTGACAAGATACAGATTTTCGCAGATGAGGCGGCAGTAATTGAATATAATAAAAATGCAGACGGCACGATTAAAAGCGTAAATGAAAAAATCAATCTTGCCATAGACTTAAACAGCATTGCCGAGGCAACAGGCGGAACAATGATTACGGAGGACTCTGCGATAATTAAGTATTCGCTTTTTGAGTCTGCGAATTACAGTAAGATTAACAAAAGCGTCACGGTAGACTTCCCCAAGCTGACAGAGGATAATTCAATAGACTTTGATGAGCTTAACAACAACTTATATTACCAGCCGGATTATGATTGGGACGGGGATAACTGCTGGCACGAAGAAAACATATATTTGTACGGCGACTATATACCAACGGACGAAAGTGGACTTTATTGCTCTCTCAATAGCTTTGTAGATAACCTAAGCCGTTACGGTTACGACTTTGATGTAAAAAAAGACAGTAGCTTTGTAACTGTAACAGAAGAGAATGGACTTGAAAGATTTACCGAAGCTAAAATCAGCCTTGATTCTCCCTCTGTATGGATTGACGGCGAGGAGTACAGTGCGGACAATAAAGCAATTTTATCGGATGGAAAAGTATATGTTGATCTTAAAACGCTTGAATTGATTTTTGGAGCGTCGCCAAACTACGCAACAATTTATCTTGACAAAAATCAATTCAATGCAAGTTTTAGTCGCAAAAGTCCTCAGTGCCATCACACCCAGGAGGAAATAGATTCGCAGAATGATACAGAATATGAAGATGATTACTGTGAACATTTTCAGCATGTATATACTTATGATGACAGACCATACCGCGGAAAACAATACTTTATTCTGCGCGATGTGGTAGAGCAAATGTTTGATTATGAAGGGTACATCGACCACGATTTATACTATGCTTTACGCTATGATAACGGAGTTGTTACGCTTACTGACCTTTACGGAAAAGAGAGATTTAACACCGTTATAATTAAAAACGGAAGCAACGAAATAAACATAGACGGAAACATTTTCTATGCAGATGCTCCTGTTGAGATTGAAAATGGTACAACATATATTGATTCTTCGGCTGTTAATGCTATTTTCGGTGCAGAGATAAACTACAGCACACTTGAATACAATAACAAATATTTTGATGATGAGCTTGGAATGAATATTCCGTCGAGATTTTTATATCACGCAACGCTTACCAGAAAGTTACCTACATGTACTCACGGGGATATAACGAATTAGTAATAAGTTTAAAGGGACCAAAGGAGAAAACTTCTCCTTTAGTCCCTCTTTTTCTTTCGGAAATATATATAATCAGCACAATATTGGCTGTAATTGTTTACCCGCCAGAGCCGCCTCTGCACTTGGTATGATTTTTGTCATGTCCGCAACAAGAGAATTAGGTTTTTTTATGCAGTCGTCTTGACCGAACGGCACAAAATATATATTCTTGCTGTTTAATAGAAATCCTATATTTTTTGCAGCATTTCCAAGTCCGTCATTTGTCGAAACAGCGATAAGTACAGGTTTTCCTCCGCGCAGATGCGCTTTTGCCGCCATAGTCACCGAGCTGTCGGCTATCCCGTTTGCAAGCTTTGCAAGTGTATTCCCCGTACACGGTGCTATAATAAGTAGATCAAGATAACTTTTAGGTCCTATCGGCTCTGCCTCTTTTACCGATTTTATTACGGGATTTCCGCAAATCATATTAAGACGGCTTACAAAATCTGCCGCTTTCCCGAACCTTGTATCAGTAGAAAATGCCGTTTCGCTCATTATAGGAAAAATGTCTGCATCAGTTGCCGCGAGCTTTTCAGCCTCTTTTATGACTCTTGCAAAGGTACAAAACGAGCCGGTCATAGCAAAGCCGACGGTTTTGCCTTTTAATTCCACACTTTACACCTCCGTTTCCGAAAGAATGTTCATTATAGTTTCCTTTATTATTTTTCCGGAGGTTATGGGTGCGGTTTTCCCGGGAAGCGACAGCGCCCATATCACATTTTTACCGAGCCGCTTTGCAGCCTCAAAATCAACTCCGCCCGGTTTTGACGCAACATCTAATATAAGCGTATCACTTCTGACATTCTTAAGCACATTTTCGCTCAAAACTTCGGCAGGCACTGTATTTATAACAAGGTCAAATTCCGATACCTCTTCCTCTAAGCTATCAGTATGCACCGTCTTTAAGCCTTTCTCCCTTATCCACGCAAAATCAGCGCATTTTCTTGCAGAAACGCATACCTTGCTGCCCAATGCTTTAAACTTCTCGGCAATTACCTTTCCGACACGCCCGTAGCCGACTACCAAAACACGGCTTTCAAAAAGTGTTATCGGCATTTCCGAAAGCGCTATTTCTATTACTCCCTCCGCCGTAGGGATTGCATTTTGAATTATCAGCTCTTCCCTCTCAAAATAATCTATATAAGCTATTCCCTTGTTTTTTAGGGTGTTTTCCGCATCTTTCGGCATTTTTGCTCCTAAAACAAGACAGTTTTTGTCTATCCTTTCAATTACATCGGAAAGCAATATTTTATTTTTTGCAAAAGGCGCGTTTAAGGTTATCCCGTCGGTACTTACGGGAATGGGCAAAATCAAAATCTCCGCTTTTTTCATTTTGTCAAGAGAGGTTTCCTCCTCCGAAATTCCGATTGCCGTGACTTTAAAATTTTCCTCTTCCAAGAGCTTTTTAACGGTAACCTGACGTAGGTCACCTCCCAATACACACACTGACTTCCTCACTTTCCATACCTCCTTTTTACCATAATATGAATAACAATAGTTTTTGTTAAAGAAAAAAAACCGCCTACTGCGATTTTTTCAAGTCCTTAAAAAATTGCATTCCGAAAGGGATTGCACAAATTGATGTTATGCCATCCGCAATCGGCTGAGAATACTGCACTCCTGCAAGTCCGATATATTGGGGAAGTATGAGAATAAGCGGAATAAAGAATATCCCCTGTCTCATACAGGATAATAGCGTCGCTGTCCACGATTTCCCTGTAACCTGAAGCGTGGTACTGCAGGTATTATTTATCGGAATAAGTACAAGCGCGAAACACTGCGCACGAAGTGCTGTAATTCCGTATTCTATTACCTTTATATCATCTTTTGTAAACATTTTCATAATACGCTCAGCAAACACAAATACAGGTATGCCCAATGCAACTGCAACAACAAGGCAAGCAAAAAAGGTAAAATTAAACGCCTTTTTCACTCTGTCATACTTCTTTGCGCCATAGTTTATACCTACGACAGGCTGATACCCCTGTCCGATACCGAGCATAACCGCAAAAATTGTCATAAACACCTTTCCGACTATGCTCATGGCAGCCACCGCAGCGTCGCCGTATTTTGCGGCACTCACATTAAGGAGCATTGTTGCAAAAGAGGCAAATCCCTGCCTTGCAAATGACGGAAGTCCCGTCTTAAAAATCTTAAAATACAGTTTAGGAGAACGCGATATTTTTCTTACCGACAGCCTTACGGCACTTTTGCCCGTCAAAAAGCAGGAAAGCAATATGAAAAAGCTTATAACCTGACTCAAAAATGTCGCAAGTGCAGCGCCCGCAATCCCCATATTGAAAACAAATATAAAAAGCGGATCAAGACCTATATTTATAACCGCTCCCGAAACCACTCCGAGCATTCCGAATTTTGCCTTTCCCTGGTACCTGAGAATATTATTAAGTGCATATACGCCCATCATAAACGGCGCGCCGAAAACAATGTACCGTCCATAGCTTACAGCATGAGGGAGTATAGTGTCTGTTGCGCCGAAACTCTTCATAAGAGCGGGCATATTAAAGGATACGCCCAAAATCAGCAAAACACCTGCCAATATTCCGAAAAACAGTCCTGTGGATGCAACTTCCTGAGCCTCATCGTCCTTTTTCTCGCCCATAAGGCGGGAAATAATACTGCCTGAACCCATTCCTATCGTAAAACCTATTGCCTGAATTATCGCCATAAGCGAAAACACCACGCCTACCGCACCTGATGCGCTTGTCCCTATCCTCGAAACAAAATATGCGTCTGCGCTATTGTAGATCGCTGACACAAGCATACTTATTACCGTAGGTATGGCAAGAAAAATAATCAGTTTTTGAACTGATGTTTCGGTCATTTTTTTGTACTGTTTTTCCTGTGCATTCATATTCAGTATTTATCTGCCTTTCGTATATGTGAAAATGTCTCTTCTTCTCCCTTTTCCTTTAGCATAACCAGCCACTCCTCAAGCAAATCCGAGGTTTCGCTGTCAATTAAACGTTTTCCCTTTCCGCCCAGAAAGTATTCAAGCGGATATGCGTCTGTGTAATCTTTTCCCTTATAAACACGGCTTGCCGCAACCCTGTCGCAGAACATTTCCTTTACATATTTTATCGGCATCTTGACAGGTCCGTACTCCCTTGTTTCGGGACGGTAATCGGTCCAGTATTCAAAATGATGCTTATTTCTCCCTTTATGATGAAGCCACGCATCGGAGTAGCCTTTTTTAGCACGTTCCCCGACATTAGGACTTTTATCGCCCTGATAATATTTAGCTCCAAGAAAAAATTCCTGCGGCATATATTTTGACAAATCGTGGAAAAGCCCCTGCCATAATATGCCTGCCTTTTTGCAGTTTCTTATTACTTCGTGCCTGTGCTTTGTAATGGTAATAAAGTGCTTTATCGCTTTCATTATTATTCTCCTTTTTTTGACTTTCCAATTATATCATTAAAATATTTCTTTTTCAAGTGTACAATCCTGCTCATTTTTTTTGACAAACAGGATCTTTTTGTGTATAATGTGTTATATTGGGAAAGTTTATATTTTACGAGGGATTACTATGCAAAAGAGCAATACTGAAATTTCATATGTTGAGCCCGGCTCTTTTGCCGAAAGTGCAGGTCTTTCCAAGGGTGATAAAATCGCAAAAATAGGCGGTCATGAAATACACGATATTTTGGAATACCGTTACCTAATTTCAGAACCCGAGGTCACTTTAGAAGTCATAAAAAAGGACGGCACTCTCGAAATAATAACAATTGAAAACGATTATGAGGATTTGGGAATAGAATTTAGCGTATCGCTCATAGCTGAGGCAAAATCCTGCAAAAATAAATGTATCTTCTGCTTTATCGACCAGCTCCCAAAGGGTATGCGAAAGACGGTTTATTTTAAAGATGACGATACCAGACTTTCCTTTTTGCAGGGAAATTATGTTACACTTACGAATGTGTCGGACGAGGAAATTTCACGCATAATAGCGATGCATATTTCACCTATAAACATTTCGGTTCATACAACAAATCCCGATTTGCGCGTAAAAATGCTGAAAAACCCAAATGCCGCAAAAATTTTTGATACCATGAAACTTTTTGCTGCTCACGGAATTTGTATGAATTGCCAGATTGTGCTTTGTCCGGGCTACAATGATAAAGCCGAGCTTGACCGTACGATACAGGATATGGCGTCGCTTTATCCGTATGTTTTAAGCTGTTCTGTCGTGCCTGTGGGACTTACAAAATGCCGTGAGGGCCTTTGCGATCTTACTCCCTTTGACGAAAAATCATCTCTTGAAACTGTGCGTCAGATTGAAAAATACCAAAAACAATTCCGCAAAGACTTTGGAATAAACTTAGTTTATGCATCGGACGAGTTTTATATAAACGCACATCTTGAAATACCCAAATCAAGCGAATATGACGGCTTCCCGCAGATTGAAAACGGAGTTGGTCTTATCGCCTCAATGCAGGAAGAATTTGACGAGGCCATCAAGCTTGTAAAAAGGAAAGAATATAACCGAAACGTAGCCGTTGCAACAGGCGAGATTGCATATGAGTTTATAAACACTCTTGCAGACAGGCTGATGTCGGTTTGTAATGGGCTTAAAATTACGGTATTCCCCATAAAAAATAATTTTTTCGGCGGCGGAGTAAATGTCACAGGCTTAGTTACGGGAAGCGACATTTTGCGTGAAATTCCCGACGCATCGGATTTTGACGAGTTATTTATTTCAGAATGTATGCTAAGAGACGGTGAGGATATATTTTTAGACGATATAACGCTTCCCGCACTTTCTGAAAAATTAGGAATTAAAATAACCCCCACACCGAATGACGGATATGCTTTTATAGAAAATATTTTAGGTACAGAATTAGATTTTTAAGGAGAAAAAAATGAAACCTGTTGTTGCCATTGTAGGCAGACCGAACGTAGGAAAATCAACGCTTTTCAATAAAATTTCAGGCGCGCGCATAAGCATTGTCGAAGACACCCCGGGTGTTACCCGCGACAGAATTTTTGCCGATTGCTCGTGGCTTTCAAAGAATTTTATTTTAATTGATACGGGTGGTATTGAGCCTAAGACAAAGGACGAAATTTTAGCTAAAATGCGTCTTCAGGCAGAGCTTGCCATAGACATGGCAGACGTTGTAATTATGATGGTAAATGTGGCTGACGGCGTCACCGCAAACGATTTGGAAATTGCATCAATGCTGCAAAAATCAAAAAAGCAGACAGTTCTTGCCGTAAATAAAGCTGACAGTATCGGCGAGCCGCCTATGGCATTTTATGAATTTTACAATCTTGGACTTGGCGACCCGATTGCCATTTCCTCAACTCACGGGCTTGGCGTTGGCGACCTTTTGGACGAGGTTTGCGCACACTTCCCCGAAGATGCCGATACATCTGAGGACGAAGATGAAATCAAAGTCGCAGTTATTGGCAGACCTAACGCAGGAAAATCGAGCCTCATAAACAGGCTTTTAGGTGAAGAACGTGTTATTGTCTCAAATGTGGCAGGTACAACGCGTGACGCCATAGACTCACATTTTGAGAAAAACGGCGATAAATTCCTTTTCATAGACACCGCAGGTATGCGAAAACGTAAGAAAATTGACGAAAATATCGAGCATTACAGCGTTGTCAGAGCCTTGGCGGCAGTTGACAGAAGCGACGTATGCGTAATGATGCTTGATGCGCAGGAGGGCGTAACAGAACAGGACACAAAGATTGCAGGATATGCGCACGAAAAGGGGAAAGCCTGCATTATTGCCGTAAATAAGTGGGACGCAGTTGAAAAGGACACAAAAACTATGAATTCCTTTACTTTGCGCGTTAAAGAGGCATTTGCCTTTATGTCCTATGCGCCCATAATTTTCATTTCCGCAAAGACGGGGCAGCGCTTGGACAAGCTTTTAGAGGAAATAAAGCTTGTAAATGCCGAGCATAAACGCAGAATTACAACAGGTATGCTAAACGATGTATTGTCCGATGCGGTAGCTCGTCAGCAGCCTCCGTCAGATAAAGGCAAGCGGCTTAAGCTCTACTACGGAACACAAGCATCCGGGGAGCCGCCAACATTCGTTTTATTCTGCAATTCAAAGGATTTGTTCCACTATTCATATTTGCGTTTTATAGAAAATCAAATTCGTGCTGCTTTTGGATTTTCAGGAACGCCTATACGGTTTATACTAAGAGAAAAAGGCGAAAAAGAACAATAAACGGGGTGATAAAATGTTTACTGTAATTACGGTGATTTTGACTTTTTTGGCATATATTACAGGTAGTATAAATACATCTGTAATATTGTCTAAGAGCATCTACGGAGAAGATGTGAGGGACTCAGGCTCAGGAAATGCAGGGGCTACAAATATGCTCCGCACATACGGTACAGGTATTGCTGTGCTTACCCTTATCTGTGATATTTTAAAGGGCGCGCTTTTTGTACTTTTGGCAAACTGGCTTGATATTTTGTTTTCATCATATTTCAAAGGCTATCCTATGTCCGACTTCGAGCAAGCTTATCTTTTTAACAATCTGAAATATATAGTCGGTCTGTTTGTAGTTTTGGGGCACGATTTCCCAATCTGGTTCGGCTTTCGCGGCGGAAAGGGAGTTGCAACAAGTCTTGGAGTCATTCTTGCACTCAACTGGCAGATAGGTCTTATTGTGCTTGCAATCGCGCTGCTTCTTATGATTTTTTCAAGATATGTCTCATTAGGTTCTGTTATCGGCGCAGTAGTTTATCCGTTCATTGTGCTTACCTACATACTTGCAGGCGGCGAAAATGTTGCAGAAAATATTGTTTATCTGATAATGGCATTTTCACTTGCATTTCTGCTTATTATTAAGCATCATGCAAATATAAAACGCCTCAAAAACGGCACTGAAAACAAACTTTTCGCAAAGAAACCGCAAGATGAAGAAACAGAAGATATCGATAATGAAGATGCGGAATTTGAGGAATTTGAGGAATTTGAGGAGGAATAAAATGAAGATTGCAGTTATTGGCTCAGGTAGTTGGGGCTGTGCGGCGGCAATTTTACTTGCAAATAAGGGATACGATGTATATTTGTGGAGCTGGCAGCAGTCGGAAACCGATAGATTAAATTCCGACCGTGAAAATAAGGAGGTACTCCCCGGCAGACACTTCCCTGACAACATAATCTGCTCGCATGATATGGCTTTTTGCACAGAAGGTGCCGACCTTATAGTTACCGTTGTGCCAAGTATTGCAACGCGGTCTACCGCAAAGCAGCTTGCAGAATGCATATGTGACGGGCAAACTATTGTGAACCTCTCCAAAGGTCTTGAGGAGAAAACGCTTTTGACCCTTTCACAGGTTTACCGCGAGGAAATTCCAAATGCAAAGATAGCGGTTATGAGCGGTCCTTCACACGCAGAAGAGGTAAGTATCGGTCTTCCGACCGTCAATGTTGCTGCCTCCCCTTCTGAAGATGTCGCAAAATATATCCAAAACATCTTCACAACGGAAAATTTCCGTGTTTACACATCGCAAGATGTGCTGGGTGTTGAGCTTGGCGGTGCAATTAAAAATGTAATTGCGCTTTGTTCGGGGATTTCGGACGGTATAGGCTACGGCGACAATACACGCGCAGCGCTTATAACGCGCGGAATTGCTGAAATAAGCCGTTTAGGCAGGGCTATGGGCGCAAAAGAGGAGACATTTGCAGGTCTTTCGGGAATAGGCGATCTTATCGTAACCTGCACAAGCATACACTCGAGAAATCATAGAGCAGGCATACTTTTAGGAAAGGGGCGTACACTTTCGGAGACTCTTTCTGAAGTACAAATGGTTGTAGAGGGCGTAAATACTGCAAGAGCGGCATATGAGCTTTCAAAAAAATACAATGTTTCCATGCCCATTACCGAACAGGCATATAAAATACTGTTTGAGAATAAAAATGCAAAGGACGCGGTGCGCGAGCTTATGAACCGTGACTTAAAACCCGAATAAAATCATGATTTTTTTATTGACATATACCGTTTTTTCGGTGTATAATACGAGAAGTTTTTATTGAAAAGAGTTGTTTAGTATGGAAAATCTTAAATTGCCTGACGGCTATAAATCAATTCTGTCGCTTAAGGAAACAGAAATCGCCATTAAAAAGGTAAAAGACTTTTTTGAACGTGATTTGGCGGAAAAGCTGAATTTAACACGTGTATCCGCGCCTTTGTTTGTACGGCGTGACAGCGGTCTTAACGACACCCTGAACGGCGTTGAACGCCCCGTTTCCTTTGATATAGCAGGGTTTGACGGAGATTATGAAATTGTGCAGTCTCTTGCAAAATGGAAGCGGTTTGCTCTTCTGCACTACGGCTTTGACCGTGGAGAGGGACTTTATACGGATATGAACGCCATAAGACGTGACGAAGTAACCGACAATCTTCACTCGGTTTATGTTGACCAGTGGGATTGGGAAAAGGTCATAGACAAGTCCGAACGAAATTTTGACACCCTAAAAAGCACTGTAAAAAAGATTTATGAGGCATTAAAGGACACCGAAAAATACATAGCAAAAGAATGTGACTTAGGTGATATGCACCTCCCTGATGATATTTACTTTATAACAACTCAGGAGCTTGAGGACTTATACCCCGACAAGACTCCGAAAGAGCGCGAGTATGAAATCGCAAAAGATAAGGGCGCAGTATTTTTGATGCAAATAGGCGGCGAACTGAAGTCGGGAATTATTCACGACGGACGCGCACCCGATTATGACGACTGGTCATTAAATGGCGATATTATAGTGTATTACCCCATTTTGGATATAGCATTGGAACTTTCGTCCATGGGCATAAGAGTTGATGAAGATGCACTTATGCGCCAGCTCAAAATCCGCGGCAAAGAGGAAAATGCAAATCTGCCGTTCCAGAAAGCGCTTTTAGATGGCAAGCTCCCCTACACAATAGGCGGCGGCATAGGTCAGTCAAGAATTTGTATGTACTTCTTAAGAAAAGCACATGTAGGCGAAGTTCAGGCATCGGTATGGCCCAGCAAAGTTTTGGAAGAGTGCAAAAAGCACGGTGTAAATATTTTATAACACAAAAAAGGAGATTTAAAATCTCCTTTTTTATTATGCAGGAAATTACCTCAATTTGAGATGATTTCCGGAATAACAAAACTGCCACTTTATACACACTCCCGCAGGCGTAGCTTCTATCAGAAGCTTTTTTATTTGAAAAAGTCCAGAAGCTCTTCCCTCGTAAGGTTTGAAAGTGTCGCGGAATTTGTGCGTATCATATCCTCGGCAAGTCCTCTTTTTTTGTCCTGCAGTTTCAAAATCTGCTCCTCAATCGTACCCCTTGCTGCAAGTTTTATAATGTGTACCGCACGCGTCTGCCCAATCCTGTATGCACGGTCGGACGCCTGGTCAACCGCCGCAGGATTCCACCACGGGTCATAATGTATAACCATATCCGCTCCGATTAAGTTAAGTCCTGTTCCGCCTGCCTTTAATGATATTAAAAACACACTTTTTTCGCCCATATTGAATCTGTCCGCCATATCCTGACGCGAAACTAAAGAAATTGAACCGTCAAGATAAAAGTACGATATACCCATATCATCAAGCCTTTTTCGGATTATCGAAAGCATAGCTGTGAACTGTGAAAAAACCAATATTTTATGACCTGATGAAATTCCCGACGTTAAAATATCTTCAAAAAGCGTAAGTTTTCCGCTTTCTTTTTCATAATCCCCGTCCAAAAGCGCAGGGTGGCAGCAAATCTGTCTGAGGCGCATTAAAAGTGATAAAATGCGCATATTATCGCCGCCGTATTTTACAATTTCACGTGCCTCTTTTTTCGCGGAAATAAGAAATGCGGAATACATCTTCTTCTGTGCAGGTGCAGGCTCTGCAAAAACGGTACTTTCAATTCTTTCGGGGAGTTCGGACAGAACCTCATACTTCATTCTTCGCATAACAAACGGCTTAATTTTGCTTCTCAGCCGTTCCGCCGCCTCATCATCTCCCCCTTGAATTATAGGCTTTTCAAAATTCTCGGAAAACTGCGCGTGCTGTCCTAAATACTTAGGCATAATAAAATCAAAAATCGACCAAAGCTCCGAAAGTGAATTTTCTATCGGCGTTCCCGAAAGTGCAAAACAGCTTTTTGCATTTATTCTCTTAACCGCCTTTGCACTCAGCGTTTTAGGATTTTTAATATGCTGTGCCTCATCAATTACAAAACAGAAAAACTCCTTATCAACATATTCTGCAATATCACGGCGCAAAAGCGGATATGATGTTATTAAAAAATCGTATCCGTCGATGTCGGAAAGTGCCTTTGTGCGCTCCTCCTTTGTACCGTCAATCACCTTCGCCAAAGCATTTGGCGCAAATTTGTGTATTTCGGAAAGCCAGTTATACAAAAGTGAACTGGGCGCAACGACAAGCGCAGGACTTTTTCGTTTCTCACTCATAACAAATGCGATTATTTCAAGAGTTTTCCCAAGTCCCATATCATCTGCCAAAATTCCCCCAAGCCCAAGCTCTGAAAGCTGTTTAAGCCAATGGACGCACTCGGTCTGGTAGTCTCTTAAAACATTTTCAAGATAATCGGGAATATTAGCCTTAATATTTTTTATTTCCTCTAAAAATTTATCAAATTCCGCATTTGCCTCTGTATTACCCCTTGCACCAGCAAGATAAAGCGCATAATACTTTGACAGTGTTTTTCTGCGCTCCTTTAAATCGGCAAAGGAAAAGTCAAGGTTTTCAAGCATTTCAAAATCAAAAAGGTTCTTATTTATCTCCAAAAAAGCACCACTTGACATACGGTAATACTCTTTTCTGTTTCTTATAGCACCAAGTATTCCCGCAATTTCCGAAGGCGTCAGGTCGCTCTCAAATCCCACCTCCAAAAGGTCGATTTTTTTATTGTAATAGATTTTATTTTTAAGATGCGGCGCTTTTTTTATTAGCAGAGCGTCAAACCTATCTGATGTATGGACTTTTGTCGTTTCTTGCAACTTTTTCACCGTCACAGTCATAAAATCATACATATCTTTACTATCCGAAAGGTACATATTCTGTCCCTCTACATTGAAATTTGAAAAAAAGGAAAGAACATAACTTTCAGTCATATAATCTCTTACAACTATTTTGTCCTGTTTTACGTTATCGGACGGAAGTCTTAGCGTGATTTTGCCGTAGCTTACAGTAACCGCCGCAAGTATTCCTCCCTCCGACTCATCAAGGTATATATTAAACTGTGGTTTATCGCTGACTATAACATTTTCTATTCCCTGCGCAACTACTCCTCGCCTGTCTTTTAATTTCGGCAGAACTTTTGCTGCAAAGGAAATTGAATTGTTTCCCTTAAAATCAAGCTGTGTACGGTTTTGAGCGGAAAGCGCCCTGTAAATCGGCATATACCAGCCTTGCCACTCTTCTGTGGTTTCGTATAAGTCCCCGTCATATAAAAACCAGCTCCCATCAGAAACTACAGAAAGTCCGCTCTGTATAACCGAAATGTTTATATTTTCATCTGTCGCGGTTATATCCACCATTATATCGGGATCCTCGTGCTTCACCGCCAGATTTGCCTCTATCATACCGTTTAAAACAAAGGTACAATCAGCTTTTTCCATAAGCGGTAAAAGCCGTTTTGCTGTAATATCTCCGAAATCACAGGAAGAAAGTTTTGGCGTATAGTATGAAGATGCGGCAAATTTATTTTCCATAGCCTCAGCCAAAATATCAAGTATCTCTTCCGATACCGGGTCAAATTTAAACCTGTTTTTTTCATAAGCTCTGTGCTTGGAAATCTTGTATTCACCGCCTGTTATATACGCTTTTAAGAAACTTTCGGCACTTTTGGTACAGCTTTTTGAATCTGCAAGCCTTATAGATACCGAATGACGGCATTCTCTTTTCTGATTTGTGTTTATATTATATACAAAACTTATACTAAGCCGTTCTTTTTCGGCAGTGCCTTCTTCAAATTCACGGCACAGTGCATTTGCCAATTTATCATTACTGTCATATGTATTGGCATTTTCCGAAAGCTCAGCCTGCCTTGTTTTTAAAGTAGCAACTATATGCTTACAGCTTGCCGACATAGTCTGAAAATACGGGCAGGTGCAAAATGTTTCGGATATTTTCCCTTTCTCATCAAAACCTATATGCACATTATACAGCTTGTCACTGTCAACGGATGCAACAATACTGTCTTCTCCTCTTACCCTTATATGAACTCTTCCCTCTTTAAAATAGTTACAGCCCGTCTTATATATGCCCTCGGAGCATATGCCCTTTATATCGTTTTCGGAGATTTTCATATCAGTGCTTTCCCCCTTTCCGCTTTTTTGGTATCCTATTATTATACTACCGGAAAATATTTATTTCAATAGTTTTTATTGCTTTTTCCATAAAAATGATGTAAAATGATACTTAGAATATGTTGGGGAGGCTTTCCAAATGAAACTTTCACCTATGAAAAACGCATTAGCTATTGATTTAGGTACAGATTATACCAGAATTTACTATAAAGGCGAGGTAACAATTGAGTCGTCTGTTATTGCATATGACTCCCAGAGCGGAAAAATTGTTGCAATAGGCAAAGAGGCAGCCGAAATGGAGGGCAAAAATCCGCCATTGATAACCGTCTCAAGACCGCTTGTCAATGGCGTTATAACCGATTTTGACCTTGCCCTGCAAATGGTTCAGGGATTTTTAGCAAATATAGTGGGTAATGTTGTAAAACCGAGAGTATTTATAACTGTTCCCTGCGGCGTAACCGAAGTTGAGCGCCGTGCCATATGCGATATTTTGCACGAATCTGAGATTACCGAAATATATATTATTGAATCACCGATTGCAGCGGCAATAGGCGCCGGCTGTGACGTAAATCTTGCACGCGGTATGCTTTTGGTGGACTTGGGCGGAGGAAAATGCGATATTGCCGCAATCTCTTTGGGGCAGGCAATAATAGGCCGTTCTGTAAAAATTGCAGGAAATGACTTTACCGATGCCCTAATAGACTATATTTCAGAAAAGCACAGTCTTTCGGTAGGGACAGTATCTGCGGAAAAGCTCAAAAAGTCAATCGGCTGCGCTTTTATGCGCGAGCATAATGATATTGATGAAATCAGCGGATTTAACACACATCTTAAAAAACCGGAAAAAATTGCTGTCCGCTCTGAGGACACACGAGAGGCATTTGCGCCGCTTATTTCAAAAATAGCCGCTGAAATAAAGGCTACTTTGGACGAAATCCCAACCGAGCTTTTAGGTGATATTATAGACGACGGCATTCTGCTGACAGGCGGAGGCGCACAACTTTACGGAATGGCAAAGCGTTTGCGTGGGGAGCTTGGTATGAAGGTATTTTTAGCAGAGGACGCGGAAATGTGCGTTATAAAGGGAGCTTCATATGTTGCGGAAAATATGGACAAGCTCTCCGGTAATACATATATTTTTACAAAGGCTTGATTATGGAAATTTTTGATGATGAAACTCTTGAAGATTTACAGCTTGGCGGACTGCGCCTTATCCAAAAAAAATCAGGGTTTCGCTTTGGTGCGGACGCTGTTCTTTTAGCGGATTTTGCAAAGGATATTGCGTCAGAAAAGATGCTTGATTTATGCACCGGAAGTGCAATTATACCGATTTTGCTTTCAGCAAAGTCGAAAACTTCCGAAATTTTCGGGCTTGAAATACAGAAAAGTGTTTTCGATGTGGCAGTACGCTCCGTTTTACTTAATAACCTTGAAAACAGAGTTTTTTTGACCTTGGGAGATGTCAAAAATGCCACAGAAATTTACGGAAAACGCAAGTTTGACCTGATAACCTGCAATCCCCCGTATATGCAAAAAGGCAGTGGCATACAAAATCCCACAAGCGAAAAGGTTATTTCCCGCCACGAGATTTTATGTACTTTAGAGGACGTAATACGCGTGTCCTCGGTTCTTTTGAAACACAAAGGTCACTTGGCTATTGTCCATAAACCTTCTCGGCTTGCCGATATAATTTACTATATGCGGTCATATGATTTGGAGCCAAAACGCATAAGGTTTATTCACAAATCTCCAAAAAGCGAGCCGTCTCTTGTGCTTGTTGACGCTGTCTTTAAGGGCGGTAAAGAACTTAGAATTATGCCGCCGTTATATCTTTATAATGATGACGGCTCTGAAACAACGGAGCTCAAGGAGGTGTACGGAAGATGAGCGGTACTCTGTATCTCTGTGCAACGCCGATAGGCAATCTCGGCGATATTTCCGCACGGTGCCTTGAGGTATTTAATGAAGTTGATGTTATTGCCTGTGAGGATACGCGCCGTACCCTGCAGCTTTTAAACCATTTCGGCATAAAAAAACAGCTTACCAGTTATCACGAGCATAACAAGGCGGAAAAGGGCGCAGTAATTGTAAATATGCTAAAAGACGGCAAAAATGCGGCTCTTGTTTCAGACGCAGGAACGCCCGCCATCTCAGACCCCGGCGAGGATTTGGTACGGCTTTGCATTGAAAATGACATAACGGTAACCTCCGTCCCCGGCTGTGTTGCGGCAGTAAATGCCCTTATTTTATCGGGACTTCCCACATGCAGATTTTCCTTTGAGGGATTTTTGTCGGTAAATAAAAGGCACAGATTTGAACATTTGGAAAGCGTGAAAAATGATACTCATACGCTTATTTTTTATGAGGCACCGCATAAACTTCAAAGAACTCTCTCCGATATGCTTGAAATCCTTGGAAACCGCAGGATTGCATTAGTGCGCGAACTTACAAAAATCCACGAAGAAGTTGTCCGCACCGACCTTGAAAAAGCGCAGTCACTCTACGCCGAAAATTCGCCAAAAGGCGAATTTGTTATAGTTTTAGAGGGTGCAACCGAGGTAGAAACCGAGAACTTCTGGGACAACTTATCCGTTTCGGAGCATATAGATTTTTACATAAATGAGGGACTTAAAAAAACAGAGGCAATAAAAAAAGTGGCAAAAGAACGCGGACTTTTGCGGCACGATGTATATAACGAATATCACAAAATTAGCGAAAGGGACAAACAATGACAGAAAAATTTGCAGTATTTATAGACATTGATAATACATTAACAGATGACAACGGTATAAATCCTAAAAATGCAGAAATTATTGACGAAGCGCGCAAAGCGGGGCACTATATTTTTGTGAATACCGGCAGGGCAAAATCATGGATTAACTCTGAGCTTATTGGACATATCAACCTTGACGGTATTATCTCAGGTATGGGCTCACGCATAGAAATCGGAGAAAAGGTAATATTTGAAAAAACTATTAACCAAGACTTTGTATATTCTTGTGCAAAGCATTTCTGGAATACCGAAAATTGCTTTTTTATAAGCGGCGTACAAAAAGGGTTTATTTTAAATCCTATACCCTATTTTAAACAATGGGATTTTATAGATATTGAAAGCCCTGAGGATATTAACGGGAAATATAAAGACGAAAAAATACAAAAACTTGAGATGTTTGGAAAAAACATTACAGAAGATGATAAAATTTTTTTTGGAAAAGAATTAAATCTTTATGACCACGGCGGATATATTGAATGCGCCTCAAGAGGCTGTACAAAATCAACCGCTATGGATATTGTACTCAATCACCTTGGGTTAAAAAAAGAAAATTCTATCGCAATAGGCGACTCGGTAAACGATATGGATATGCTGAAAAACGCAGGTATTGCCGTTGCTGTGGGTAATGCAATAGATGATGTAAAGAAAATCGCAGACTTTGTTTCAACACCTTGCGCAGACGGCGGAGTCGGATATGCAATAGAACAACTAGTTATAAACAAATGACCTGTGATGCTGCTTGAAAGAAAACAAGCAGTATTTTTTTACACCTTTTCACTTAAAAATTCATAATTATATAACAGTATGATTTTTTGAAAGGAGTGTAAAAATGTCCGACATTATTATTGTTGTAGGCTCAATTACAAGCGCTGCACGTCTTGCAAAACGCATAAACTCGCAAAGCTTAAAAGGCGCGCAGGTAGTTAGCACACCGCCTGAGCTTAGAAATAATATGAGTTGCTCATATGCGGTCAAGACAGCGCTTGCAAATGAGCATATAGTAAGAAATAACCTTACAGGATTAAATATAAGAGGCATATATATAGAGGAAAAAAGCGGAAAAGAGAGGTCCTATTATGATATATCTTGATAACCCCGCAACGAGTATGAAAAAGCCTCAAATCGTATATGATATGATGTATAAAAATACTGTGAATTGCAGCGTAAATGCAGGGCGCGGAAGCCACTTTGCAAGTATCCGAGGTGCGGAGGGCATTGCAAAAACTCAAGAAGAGCTTGCAGAGCTTTTTAATATAAAGACGCCCGAGAGAATTGCATTCACGCAAAATGCGACCTATGCCTTAAATATGGCAATAAGCGGATTTTTAACTCCGCGCGACCACGTAATAATCACCTCTATGGAGCATAACAGCGTCCTCCGCCCTGTGCACAGGCTTTGCAGTTATTCAATAGTCAAAGCGGACAATCAGGGAGTTATAAACCCCGCTGATATTGAGCGTGCAATACTAAAAAATACAAAAATGATTATAACAACGCACGCGTCAAATGTATGCGGAACAATTATGCCGGTGTATGAAATAGGTGAAATATGCAAAAAATATAATATACCCTATCTTTTGGACTGCGCTCAGACAGCGGGTGCAGTTGAAATTGATGTAGAAGCTATGAATGTGTCAATGCTCGCCTTTTCGGGGCATAAAGGACTTTTAGGGCCTTTAGGGACAGGCGGACTTTATGTGAGCGACAAAATAGATTTAAGTCCCATAATTGTAGGCGGAACAGGTACAGAATCGGGAAACCGAAATCAGCCGAGGGTTATGCCCGATATGCTTCATTCAGGCACTATGAACACGCCTGCCATTATGACTTTGGCAGAGTCTGTAAGGTATATAAAAAATATCGGCGTAAAAAATATCGGCGCAAAAGAGAAAAATCTTGCCGTATATCTTATAAACGGGCTTTTAAATATCGACGGAGTCCGCGTTCACGGTTTAAAAGACGGAAACCGAAACGGTACTGTTGCCTTTAACATCAGGGACTTGGACTCACAGCAGGTAAGCGATATACTGAACAATGACTACAAAATAGCGACAAGAGGCGGATATCATTGCTCATATATAGCCCACGAAACCTTAGGAACGCAAAAAACAGGCGCTGTGCGCGCGGGATTTGGCGCATTTTCGACAAAACAGGAGGCAGACGCTCTTCTTCTTGCAGTATCAAAAATCGCAAAAAAATCTGTTGGTTAGAAATATATGCTGTTATAATGCCAAATATTCAAAAAAATGTTAAAAAAGTGTTGACAAAGTGGGTGCGTTCTGCTATAATTGAAAAGGTCAGCTGATTTGTAGCTATCGGCTGTGACAGCACTTGCGGGTGTAGTTCAATGGTAGAATCCCAGCCTTCCAAGCTGGTCGTGTGGGTTCGATTCCCATCACCCGCTCCACTTTATACGCGTCTGTAGCTCAGTCGGATAGAGCAACTGCCTTCTAAGCAGTGGGCCAGGGGTTCGAATCCCTTCAGACGCGCCATTTTTTGATATGGTGGATATAGTTCAGCTGGTTAGAGCGTCAGTTTGTGGCACTGAATGTCGTGGGTTCGAATCCCACTATCCACCCCACATTTTTTTATTTATACAGGGATGTCGCCAAGTGGTTAAGGCACCAGATTTTGATTCTGGCATCTCGTAGGTTCAAATCCTGCCATCCCTGCCAGGGCCATTAGCTCAGTTGGCAGAGCACTTGACTTTTAATCAAGTTGTCCGGAGTTCGAATCTCCGATGGCTCACCACGTCGGAACAAGCGGTAAATCGCTCGTTCCGATTTTTTTTATTATGTAGGAAATTACTGCAAAATGCAGTAATGACGGAATAACAAAACAGCTACCTTATACCCACGCCCGCAGGCGGAGCTTCTATCAGAAGCTTTTTTACAAAAATCGGAATTCGCTGTAAACCGCTGTTCCTCCTTTTTCGCAAAAAAGCACGCTCCTCGTCGGCTATTCGCTTGCATGCGCGCTTCAATAACGCCTTTGGCTTGCTACCGCTTTTTTGCGATTTTCGATAAATCAACCTCAAAAATACCCCTTAAAATCACATTTGACTGACTAAAGAAATTTTTTATCTTTTCTCTTGCCATATTATTTGACCGCTTGCTGTCCAAATGTGTGTATATCCTGAGCGTCATATCAAGGCTCGAATGCCCCAACAAATACTGTGCTGATTTAATATCTATTCCCACATAATACAGATTTGTTGCGTATGTATGACTGAATATA
>JAIKVQ010000037.1 GCA_024685565.1 Bacillota bacterium | reverse complement strand
GAGCTATCAATATATGATTTTGGCACTATTTCCGACATAACAAAATCATTTATCTCATCGGGATAGCCCCAAGGCATTTTTATATCATTTCCCGCTTTTACCTCAAAGCCATGTATTCCGTAGGAAATCCAATCGGTTGTAACTGCACCGCTATATCCCCATTCTTCACGGAGAATACCTGTCAGTAAGTCATAGTTTACCGACGCGTTATATCCATTTATCAGGTTATATGATGTCATTATAAGCCAGGGTGATGCGTCTTTAACCGCGATTTCAAAGCCTTTAATATAAATTTCGCGCAAGGCTCGCTCCGAAATCACCGAATCACTTTTCTTGCGATTCGTTTCCTTGTTATTGCAGGCAAAATGCTTAGGTGTTGCCGCAATTTTCATTGATTGCACACCCTTTATTACTGCTGCTGCCATCACTCCAGAAACAATCGGGTCTTCTGAATAATATTCAAAATTTCTTCCGCAAATGGGATTTCTGTGAATATTAAGACCCGGTCCAAGCCAAGTGCCGATATTATTTTCTTTTACCTCTGTTGCAACCGCCACACCATATTCATAGAGCAAATCCGTATTCCAAGTACAAGCGAGCATTGTTGCTATCGGCCACGCTGTTGTGGTAATACCCAAATCCTTTAATAATCTGAGACCCGCAGGTCCGTCAGCGGTCATAATTGGCGGAATACCAAGTCTTTCACAATTACCGAAACCTGCCGTATTTGAAACCCCTGAATCAGCCCAGCCGTTAAACGGCCCTTTGCCCCATTTTCCCGGATTTGCCGTTCCGCAAAGCAGCTTTGCTTTTTCGTCCTGCGAAAGCTGTTTTATAAAACTGTCCATACTGCATCTTCCATCAGCCACATCTGCAAGTTTCATAAGCTTTTCCGGCTCTTTTTCAGTATTTTCAGGTATATTCTTATAATTAAATTCAGGTTTTGCACCTGTAGGCAACGGCTCATATTCACCATTGCCTGTCAGTCTTTTCTCCAACTTGTACGGCATACACTTTGGAGAGTGTTTTTGTATAACTTTGTATTCATCATTAACGGTATAGCTATAATCAACCTTTTTTATGTCCCTTATGCTTGTTCCGACATATATTGAATAAACACCTTTTTCCAAAACATATGCGGAATTTTCGCATTTCCCCAAATCGTCATAGCTTGCCATATAGTCTATTGGAAATTCAATAACAAGATTTTGTGCTTCACCCGGCAATAGCAGTTTTGTTTTTGAAAATGCGGCAAGCTCATACCTTGGCTTTCCCAATTTACCCTGCGGTGCGCTATAATATATTTGCACTACCTCTTTTCCTGCTATTTTGCCTGTATTTTTTACCGTCACATTTACTTTAATTGTTTTTCCGTCATCTAATGCCGACAAATCCCCAATCTCAAAGCTTGTATATGACAATCCGAAGCCGAAAGGATATACAACCTTTCCCCTCGCAAAGGTTTCAAAATATCTGTATCCTACATAAATATCCTCATAGTACTTTACATAGTCGTCTGACTCGTTAAAAGTGTCAAAACACGGGTAATATTCAAGCTTTTCCGCCACAGTATCGGTAAACTTTCCGGAAGGACACGCATCACCGCAAAGCACGTCAGCGGTTGCACCGCCGCCTTCCTGTCCGCCCTGCCAGCCCATAACTACAGCAGAAATTTTTTTATCCTTTTCAAACCGAGCAAAATCTATAATACCACCCGAATTTACGACTACCACAATTTTGTCAAAGCACTTTTCTATACTGGCAATCATTTTTTCTTCTTCGTCCGATAAATAAAAGTCTCCTTTTTCGTTTGTACGGTCCCGTTCTTCACCTGAATTTCTTCCGATAACGCAAATCGCAACATCAGCCTCATTTGCCGCATTTTCTATTATATTTTTCGGCAACTCCGGCTCATCAATAAAAGGATCGGCTAAAAGAAGTCCTTTTGTACTCACATTTTTAAGGCATTCAGGTATGATCTTTATATAATACTCGCTCGGAACTTTATAAAGCTTAATTTTTCCTTCTGACTCTTTTTTCTTAAGACCTTCAAATATATTTATAACATGTGCCGTTATAACATTTCCGCTTCCTGTGCCACCCTTAACATACTCTATTTGATGCACTCCAAAAATCGCCACCGTATTATTTTTATTAAGTGGCAGTATGCCGTCATTTTTTAGCAGTACAATGCCTTCTGCGGCAATATCTCTTGAAAGCTTGGAAAATTTTTCCGAGCCTGTTGCCCTTGTCCCTTTTTCGCCAAGAGGCAGGCACGGATTATATCTGCTTCTTACCCATCTATCCATAGTTTTGCACTCATCTTCTAAAATTTAATCTGCCTGACAAGGTGGCACGGCAAAATGCTGTGCCACCTCATATTTGTAATTATTTGTTTTCGCATAATGGCTCAAAATCTTTTGTCCATAAGAACGCCTTGAACTCTGTTGCATTAGCATCTTTTGTGGCTGTTAGTGAATCTGTTGCCTCTGCACCCGCCGCTATATTGTTGATCGCTTTGCGTGCAGCTGAAATCAGCTTATTATCACTATCATACTGTGCTATCAAAAGCTGCAGATACTGCGCCGACCCGGTATAGTTATTGACATTTATGCTTGCTGTAAGATTTGCGCCGTTATCTGTCAAATCAAAGGCATTTACTTTAACCGCATTCACCGCAAATCCCATCTTCTCAAACGGAATATCCTTTACATAGCTATATGCTGATGCATTGATTGAATTTGCAGAACT
>JAIKVQ010000009.1 GCA_024685565.1 Bacillota bacterium | reverse complement strand
GGAATACTCGCATACATTGGAAAACAGCCAAAATAGTGATATTTTTACTTACTTTTTACATATCAAATCCATCAGTTATCCCATTTAACCGAGATGTATCTTTTTTGACATAGTACATCTCGGTTATTTGCGATGTGGCGTGCCCTAAGAGGTCTGCGACCTGCTTTGGAGTTAGGGACTTTGTCGTGCCATCAGGCTGTTTTATGCCGTTTACAAGCCTTGTGGCAAAGGTGTGTCTGAGGGAATGTATTCCCTTTATTTCAATTCCACTATCCCGCAGTATGCGGTAAAATCTCTTGCGGAAGTTTACAGGCTTGGTATAATCTCCGTTTTCATCACATATCAGCGGCGCATCTTCGCCGAAGTAGTATTCTTCTCTTAATCTATGTATAGCATCTATGGCAGTATCATTTAAGGGAATTATCCGCTTGCTCGTAGCGGTTTTTGTCTTGCCGACTTTGGCAGATTTTCCGCCTGTTGCCTTAACTCCGTCTCTGTTATAAATTTCTTTTACCGATTTTTGAATATGTATTTGCCGTTTTTCGAGGTCTATGTCGCAGTTTCTTAATGCCAATGCCTCACCCGCACGCATACCTGTATTGAGTATAAGTATATATGCTGATGCTTGCTTATGTTTTCGGGCACCGTTTGCACATTTTGAATATGCCTCTTTCTTAAATCTTTCAATCTCATCATCGCTGAATACCGTAACCGTTTCACATTCGGGTAAGTTTTCCTTTCCCTGTGCCGACATAAAGTTTGCTTTTTTAATCATTTCAACATTTTCCATTGGGTTTTTAGGTATCAATTCTTCAAGATACATTGTCCTGAAATATTCGTTTAATAGGACATATACTTTCTTGACTGTCGAGTAGGCAAGTACCTTATTCATACAGCCGTTTAGTAAATTTCGCACATCTAATGCTGTTACATCTCCGACTGTTTTATCGCCTATTGTAGGATATATTTGATTTCTTGCAATGCATTCTGCTCTGTCATAAGTGCTCTGTTCAACCGAAGGGAATTTGTAATTTTCAAGCCAATTCTGTATGCTGTCTTTTAATAGTTTTTTGCCTTCATCAGTGCTAACTTTGTTTTCAAATTCCGTTATGTAAGCGGTTATTTTTCTATTAACTTCCTGTTTGGTAGTTCCCGAAAATGATTTCCGTTTTCGGTTTTCTGACTCGTCCATATACCATACTACACCGCCCCAGCGTCCGTCAGTTCTTTTGAAGATATTTCCGTTTGTAAGCAGTTTTCTTTGCATTAATTTGCCTCCTCATTCAGTATCATATACTTGTATTCTGTGTTATGGGTACGAAGGGTGATGAGTTCATTTTCGATTTCCAACAACCCTCTGCCTGTGTAGAAATAGTGGGTTTCAGTGTCGAGTATAGCTCTGTAAAGCTGTGCTCGTTTATACAGATACAGCGTTCCGGTTTGTCCGACTAAGTCCTTGCGCCAATCCCAATCGGCATCAGCCATATCGGATATTTTTTTGACAGAAATGATTTTTACATTGGTATAGGATTTCAATAATTTTGTCATTAGGTGTCCCTCCTGATTTCATTTTTTGAGTACAAACTACCACACCGATTTTCAAAAATCTATCACCAAATGTAACAGAAAATTATAAAATTTTAGTCGAAGATTTGCAATTTCATCAGGCTTTCAAAAATTTCTGACACCACCAAAAACACCACTTTTATCGCCTTTTTATCGCATTTATGGGCACTATAGCACCAAAACAGCACCAACGGGGTGCGGATAGCACCAGCCCCGAACGGCTCTGCCGGTCGGTGTTTGAGGGCAGTTGTGGCGGCAGTCCGACACCAATGCTTTTTCCTGCTTGAAAATAATTCGTCATTTTCGGATTTTTTCGGGAAAGAGGCAATTTTCAGGTTACTTTCAGGACTTGTTTTTTTATTACCTCTCAAAAACCGTCCAAATTTGCCCCTGTTTCGTTTCAACGCCCCTATCCCGATTACTTTCCCGTCCGTTAATTTTAAGGCGAACAAAGCCTCAAAAAACGGCTAAATTTTTTGCGCCCGTTTTTTGCTTAATTTCCGCTCAAATCTTCCAAAATATTTTCAAAAATTATGTGCTTTTACAAACTGATTTTGAATATATTTTTTTAGTTTTTCAATTAGAATTTTCAATCGTTTACAACTTTTTTCAAAATATTTTTCCAACTAATTTTTCCAACTAATTTTTCAAAATAATTTTCGAAATAAATTTTTCGAAAACAATTTTTGAAATAAAAATTCGAAACTTTTTTCGAGAGAAAATATTTTTTAAAACACATTTTCTAAATAATCTTCTAACCTAATTTTCTAAACTGTTTTTGCAAATTATATTCCACAGCTATGTTGATAGGAAGTATAGTGTATAATAAATTTCCGTTTAACTTTTTCCCGTCTTTTGAAAAGATATATGTGTTTTCA
>JAIKVQ010000181.1 GCA_024685565.1 Bacillota bacterium | reverse complement strand
GAAAACTTTGATGAGAATAAAGCGTCATCGGGAGAGTGGAGTTTTAAGACTGTCCCTGAGTATGAAAATGATGAAGGCGGTGGAAAAGCTCTTGCTGTCGCACCGACATCTACCAGTGGCTATAATGCATCATACAAATTTAAGGAAAGCATACCAAGTGGGCTGATAAAAATTTCTTTTTCAATGAGACCGAGTGCGGCATTCAGGCAAGTGTTTTATGTTTTTGACTCCGACAACAAGCAATATCCTCTTCTTTCGCTAATACCGCCATCAAGTGTAATAGTTGCATATGCGGGAGCGGGATATAAGGATTGTATCATAACAAGCGATATGGTGTTTGGAGAATGGTATGATGTTGTTTGTTATATTGATATGAACGAACATAAATCAAGAACATTCTTGTCTGATAGAAATGGAAATGCATGGTCATCACAGGAACGCGAACTAAATATCAGAACCGGAGTTGACCTAAAAGATGTTTCAAGATTTGAGTTTCAGGGTTGGTTTGAAAAACAGCAAAAAAATCCTATGAGGCTCTTGATAGATGATATTAAAATAGAAAAAACACCTATATCATTCGTGCTTGAAACTGAAAATCCGGGGAACATATTTGGAATTAACGAAACCCCTGAGTTTCATCTTGATATAAATAACAGTAATGACAAAGAAGAAAATGTTACCGTCGAATGGAAGGTGGACAGTGATGTTTTTGGATTTGTCGATAGCGGAACAGAGTCTGTTTCCATGCAGGCAAACGAGTCAAGCTCCATCGTTATTAAACCAAAGATACAGAAGTACGGACTTTATTATATAACGGTCAAGGTCGGAAACGAAGACCATGCGCTGAAACAGGAACGGAATTTAAGATTTGCAAAAATTCTTTCTTCCGAAGGTGGTGAAGCAAACGAAAAGTTTGTATTATGTTCTTCGATGTTCAAAATAGGACCGCCCGTTGAGAATGTCAGTCTTATAAAAAAGTGTGGCGCTTCCGGATGGCGTGTTGATTTTACATGGAATGCAGTTGAGCAGAATAAAGGCATGCTTGAATTCAGATGGAAGAATTTTTATGAAACAATGGACGTATCGAAGGGTATGGATAATAACACCGTCATTCTGTTTTCGGGTAATATACACCATGTAAAAAGATACGGAGAAAACGGAGCGGAGCTCCCTGCAAACTACCTGTATCCGCCTGTTACGCAAAGCGAGCTTAAAGCGTTTGCCGATTATTGTAAATTCGTAGCGTCGGATCTGAAAGACACGGTAAACACCTTTGAAGTCTGGAATGAATGGGATCTGCCGTATTCAAATCCGGAAAGATTGGGAGCAAAAGAGTATATTGCAGTGCTGAAAACAGCGTATGAAGCTGTAAAATCTGTTAATCCCAATGCAATAATCATAGGCTTGGGTGGTTCCGGAACAGGTACTGACGGCTCTTTTGATAAAGAATTTATAAGCCTTCACGGTGAACAGTATTGCGACGCGCTGAGCTTTCATACCTATGATTATCATCGTGGAAAAAGATTCCCGAATTCTAATGTAATTAACAGAGTGAGGGACAGATTGGACCTATATAGGAACGCGGGTATAGATAAACCTATTTATACAACTGAAATAGGCTGGCCTACCGCTATAAAATACAGTGATCCTACACAGCCCGTCTGGAGCGAGCGTGATCAGGCAATGAATATGGTAAAATATGTTGCAGTATCAATAGCGGAAAACCTCAATGACAAGATATATTGGTATAGCTTCCAGGAAAACAGCACAAGCAGGCTTGAAAGGGAAAATACCTTCGGAATGGTCAATTCCGCAGACAACCCGGACGGGACGCTTGTTCCGAAACCGGCATATGTGGCTTGCGCTGCGATGAATAAATTTATGACGGGCAATGTAAAATATGTTTCCTGTGTTAAAAACGAGGAATGGCTGACAAGCGCTTTTCGATTCAGTCGGCCAAAGGGCGATGATTTGGCAATAGTTTGGTCAGATGAGGACTTAAAAGATTATGCACTTGACTTAGGCTGTAATTCAGTTGATGTTTATGACTTGTATGGAAACAAAATAGAAACAATGTTTTCCGAAAGCGGAGTTTACAATTTTGGACTTTCAAAACAACTTATATACATAATAGGTAAGTTCACAAAATTTGAGGAGGCAGAAGCAACAATTCGCCATTCGGATTCCTCAATAGTCGGTGTAAAAAGCGATGTCTTGTCAATAAGCATAACCGCATCAGATGTTTCGGGGGCAGTCGTAAAAACAACAGGTAAAAAGGGAGAGGTTGAACCTGTACTTGACGAAGTGGGATTAGAAGACGGGAAAGCCAGAGTGAAATTTAAGACATCTAATGATGTAAGCGGGAATAATACGGCAATCTGTAAAATGTATAAAGATAACAAATGTATTTACATTTCAGACGATATTGTTTCGGTAAAAGAACCCGTTGATGTAACGGTAGAAAGTTTTCAATCAAGCAAAATAATTGACACGCACTGGGAGTTAAAGATAGGGATAAAGAACCTTGCGAATGAAAGAGCTATATCGGGTGTTTGCAGAATAACCGAACCCGGTTATATCGCAGAAAATTGCAAGGAAATCCGATTTAACAATCTTAATCCCAAAAAGACAAGGTATGTTTATATGAATTTACCTGAAATGGTTAAAAAGCGTACCGTTACCGTAAAAGGAGAGATTGAGCTTGATGACGGTCACATATCCGAGTTTGAAGAGCATCTTGACTTTACTGCGGCGCAATATGTAAAAACACCGCCGAAAATAGACGGTGTGATTGAAAAAGATGAGTGGACTTCGGCGATTGTAACAGCTGATAAAATAGAAAATGTCGGTACAGGCACAGGCGATGTGAGCAGATGGGGCGGAACTGATGATTTATCAATTGAAGCGGCAAAATTCTTGTGGGACGGAGAAAACTTTTACCTTATGACGGTAGTAAAAGACGATATATTTGTTATGGGAGAAGAACCCTCTATTCTGTGGAAATATGACAGCGTACAATTTGCTATTGAGGACGGATACAATAATATGCCTGGTATGCCGACGTATCCTTTTACAGAGATAGGAATTGCCCGACTAAGTGGCGGACCGGCGGTTTACAGATATAGGACAAACTACGATAAACCTATTGATGTAGTCGAAAATTGTGAGGTTGCGGTTGAGAGACAGGATAATAAAATCATCTATGAACTGAAAATACCTTGGACTGAGCTGTTTAAGGATGGGTATGAAATTAATCCTTCGTGGATATACGGCTTTTCTATGCTTGCAAATGATAACGATGATACAGACAGATGGGGCTGGATACAGTATAATGAGGGCGTAGGAACGAAGAAGGATGTTACTATGTTCGGAAAATTGAAGCTTAATAAATGATGACTTTTTATAATAAAAAAGGAGGCATGAACAATGAGAGTATTTGTGAAAAAATCAG
>JAIKVQ010000142.1 GCA_024685565.1 Bacillota bacterium | reverse complement strand
TTTTAATAGCTCTGCTGTGGGCTTCGCCGTAAGCTGCGCCCTGTTTGATGTTGATGAATAAATCTCGTCAATACCGTATTTTGCAAGCCTTTTTGAAAGCGCCTCCGCCTGCCTTTCCCCCAACGGCGATAATGAGTCGGGATTATATATTGCATCTCCGTGCCTTATGTAAAACAGTAGCATAATAATTATATCTCCTCTGATATTGCAAGAGCAATAAAGCGCTCCCCTTTATCATTTACCGCACAGTAGTAGTGATATACAATACCGTTATGCTTTACCACACAGCTCTTATGTGCAAAAACATTTTCCCAATCAAATTCAGGCTTTATTAAAGGCTCGCCGTCCCATATTGTCCAGTCTGTAAGGTTCTCCGAAACAGCAAATGTGTTATATGCACCGCCGTTTTCTATTGAACGGAAGAAAAACATTACATATATATCATCAAGCTTCACAATCTGCGGGTCTCCTGATATAAGCAGATGGTCAATGGTTTTTGTTTCGTCAATAATAGGTTTATCCAGATACCGCCTCCAATGCTCGCCGTCGTCTGATACGGCAAGATATATTCTCTCCTTATTATCCAAAGGCTTTGCATTATATGCATTTACATATTTATGCCCCAAAGTCATAGCCTCATCAATAAACATATCGCTTTTATAAAGCGTCAGAGTTTCAAATTC
Source organism: Bacillota bacterium (assembly GCA_024685565.1). Taxonomy (GTDB): domain Bacteria; phylum Bacillota; class Clostridia; order UBA1381; family UBA1381; genus UBA1738. The sequence continues at coordinate 1,352 of JAIKVQ010000142.1, read as the reverse complement.
TCTGCTATCTGCGTCCTTAGGGGACAAAATCGGCTTTTCAAATCTTGTAAATTTACCTATGGGGCTGCCTGAATATGCAAGTCCCATTGAAAGCGGGTCAGTTTCATAACCGTTTAAGTTGCCGCCGAGATATGCCATATAATACTTTTTGTTTACGGGATTTATTTCGTTTGTTCCGCCGAAATTATTGTCCACAAACGCGGCATAGCCTGCTATCTGTCTGCTGTCCCAATGCCCGTTTTCAATGCGTTCAAACAGTTTCCCCTCATAGTTCCAATTTATCAAATCATCACTTGACGCAAGGTGAGTCTCATAGCCTGAATTTTCGACATTTTTATGTATCATAATGTAATACATATACCATTTTCCGTTATAGCGAAATACCGATGGGCTGTCGGTTAGGTATTCATCGCTTTTTATAACTGCACCGTACTTATACGGCGTCTTGATTTTTTCATAGATTTCCTGCATTTTTTTCCTTGAAATAGCCATTATAATCTCCTTTTAATACGCAATCGTTGTCATCAGCGTCATATTCGGCTGTGTTACATCCATACGGCTATGCTGAACAACAATCGGAATATCGCTTTTTACCAATATTGCATATGGTATTTCGTGGGGAACTTTTACGCCATCAGCGTTTACTATCTTATCAAGGCGTATATGATTGCACCTTTTAGCCTCGCATTTTTCCGTAAAGCCCAAAAGCGGTTCTTCTTCCTCAAAATATATCTCTAATTCCACATTTGCACACCTTTCATTCAAATTAAGTACACAAACTGCCTCGTGAGATACATAAGTATCGCTTTTGGTATCGCTCATAAATCCATCGGGTATTACCCACTGCGTTTTACCAAAATTTCCCATATTTTCCCCCTTTATACTCCAAATACTTCTCTGTTTGTACCATAAAAAATATCATCTCTGCCGCCAATAATTCTGCAAAATTCTTCAAACCGTTCCCAGCGTTTTTTGTCAACATCCAATTCAAAGGAATGCCCCCAGATATACAAAACCTTTGGAGTTTCTGCTTTCAATTCCAGAAATTCCGTACCGATTTCAAAAAATGAATTCCAATCCTCCCAATGCGACATCGTACCTTTATACTGATACAAATCCGCATAAGGCTCAAAGCTGTGCGTCACATCAAATGCGCGTGCATATTTTATGCCCGTATTATTTTTTATTATATCTGCCACACGGTCATTACAGTTAGGAGCACCGCAAGGGTATGCAAGTCCTTTTACCTCATACCCTGCAAGCTCCGATAGCTTCAGTCTGTCCGTTTCGACCTGACGGATAATTTCCTTTTCATCATCAATATGAGTAAGATTGGGATGCGTAAGGGTATG
>JAIKVQ010000132.1 GCA_024685565.1 Bacillota bacterium | reverse complement strand
CCTGTAACATCATACATCTGCCAAAGAATACCTGCCCAGAAAGAATTTGTCCACCAATTCGGTCTTTTCTCCGATTCGTCATTGTATTTTCCGTCCGCCGCCGTGTAAGGAAGCGCATCTTTTAAGGTAGATGCCGTTTTTTCGATTTTATTTATTGATTTTTCTTTTATTTCCGATATATTCATATGCATATCCTCCGATTATCTAAAAACTGTTTTACCGCTTTTAATGCAAAACGCTTCGTCTTTATCCTCTGCGCTTTTTGCAGGCTGTTATATGCCACAACATAGTTATAAATCTCAATATTACGCCGATAAACTTTGCAAAATTCTCGATAACTTCCCAATTATCATTATTATCAAATTCGTAGCTATGTCCCCAAAGATAGAACATTCTGCTCCTTCACCATCTGTCACCTTTAACAAACTCCTCAGCAAGCTCAATAAGTCTTGGATTATTATGGTGACATGTTGGATGAAGAGTTATCCAATCGGTCGAAAATCCAAAATTTTCGGTAGATTTTGTTGTCCGCGAATAAGCAACACTAAACATTATGTCATTTTTAAAATTTATCAATGCCTCAACAGAAAAGCTTTTTTGGTTCTGTTGTATTATATCAAAAAGTATTATGAAAATCAATATATAATTCTATTTTTATATACTTGCAGTTAAAAAAATAATAGCAAATATTAGGTTTAAAATACTATACAATACATTAGTTTTATAATATAATTATTCATATATCAAAACGAACCGAGGCGTAGTAAAATGTTGCTGAATTCTGCATGGATTACATTTAGTACAGGTGAATATAAAACTGCGAATGATAAATATGGAAATCCATCCCCTTATTTTAGAAAAGAGTTTTCTTTAAAAAAAAAAGCTATAAAATCGGCAGAGTTCTTGATTTCAGCATTGGGTGTGTTCAAAATTTACCTTAATGGCGCGGCGGTTTCAGAAGAGAAAATATAACGCTTTACAATTCGGACTAATCATCGGGCGAACAGGCTTAAAATCCTGTGGGACTTTTCTCCCATGCCGGTTCGACCCCGGCCTTGAGCACCACGGCGGAGTGAGCTTTGCTTGCTCCGTTTTTTGTTGTTCTGCAAAAACGGACTGCTTTCAAAACAGTCCGTTTTTACTATAAGTTGACTTTTGGCAATTTATCCGTGGTTTTCTTTATATCATCATCTGACGGAATGTAGTCCTCCATTTCCCCTTCATGATACTTTTCGTATGCCACCATATCGAAATATCCTGTGCCCGTAAGACCGAAAAGAATGGTTTTTTCTTCTCCTGTTTCCTTGCATTTTAACGCTTCATCAATGGATGCCCTTATAGCGTGGCTACTTTCGGGAGCGGGAAGAATACCCTCTGTTCGTGCAAACAGTTCTGCCGCCTCAAAAACATCGGTTTGCTTTACCGAAACAGCCTCCATATAGCCATCATGATATAGCTGTGACAGCACAGGGCTCATACCATGGTATCTAAGACCGCCTGCGTGGTTCGGAGCAGGAATGAAATCACTTCCCAGTGTATACATCTTAGCTAAAGGACAAACCATACCCGTATCGCAAAAATCGTAAGCATATACGCCTCGTGTAAAGCTTGGACAAGATGCAGGTTCAACAGCAATAATTCTATAATCAGCCTCGCCGCGAAGTTTTTCTCCCATGAATGGAGCAATAAGACCGCCAAGATTTGAACCGCCGCCAGCACAGCCGATAATTATATCAGGCTTAATTCCGTACTTATCAAGAGCCGTTTTAGCCTCAACACCTATTACAGACTGGTGAAGAAGTACCTGATTTAAAACGCTTCCTAAAACATAGCGGTAACCCTCAGAGGTTACTGCCTTTTCAACTGCCTCTGAAATTGCACAGCCAAGACTGCCTGTTGTTCCCGGGTGAGCGGCTAAAATTTTTCTTCCAACCTCTGTTTCTGTTGACGGTGACGGGGTTACAGACGCACCGTAGGTACGCATAACTTCACGCCTGAACGGCTTTTGTTCGTACGAAACCTTAACCATATATACTTTAAGATCAAGACCGAGGTATGCGCATGCCATAGAAAGCGCCGTACCCCACTGACCCGCACCCGTTTCTGTTGTAACACCTTTTAATCCCTGCTTTTTTGCGTAGTAAGCCTGAGCTATTGCAGAATTCAGCTTATGGCTTCCGCTCGTATTGTTGCCCTCAAATTTGTAGTATATTTTTGCTGGTGTACCCAGTTTTTCTTCAAGTCTGTATGCGCGCACCAATGGAGACGGGCGGTACATCTTGTAAAATTCCTGTATTTCCTCTGGGATTGGGAAATATGCGGTATCGTTGTCAAGTTCTTGCTCAATAAGGTCATCACAGAAAACCGCGGCAAGCTCTTCTTTTTTCATCGGCTTAAGTGTTCCCGGGTTTAATAACGGGGCGGGCTTGTTTTTCATGTCTGCACGCATATTATACCACGTTTTCGGAATGTCCTTTTCGTCAAGATAAATTTTGTAGGGGATTTCTTTGTTTTTCATATTTATTTCTCCTTTCTTTTTTCGGGATGGAAATAAAAAAATCCCATCCCAACAACAAATCCTCTGCTGGGACAGGATAAAATACTCCTGCGGTGCCACCCTGCTTGATGAAATATACTTTCATCCACTCATGTGTACTATCATACACTGACCTTTGTTAACGGAGAGTCAAACTCCGGCTCACATACTCGGATAAATCCTTTACGATCGCCCTCTGAGGTCCATTCAATCCCGTATCTTCTGCCACAATCCCACCGCCTGCGGCTCTCTTAAAAGAACATTGACGAAATCTACTTACTCCTCATCAACGGTTTGTCACATTATACTGCACAATTTTTAATTTGTCAATAGTTTTTTTTAATTTTTTTCTTGCCATGCGAGTATTTTTTTATTAGAAAAAGACATTTCGTAAAACATCCTAAAATGTATTGCTTCTGGAAGATGTAATCGGGTATGTTAGACAAGATGTTAGACAATGACAACTTCAAAGACATAAAAATCCTCACATTAAGCTTAAATGCTTAATGTGAGGACGCAAAGACAATGGATCAACTGAACGGTATAGATATCATTTCTTTTAGGCAGCATATTCTAACTCATTTAACAAATCATTCAGCGTATTAAAACTATATACTTTCGTTCCATATCTATCAGCTAATCCCGATGCCTGTAAAAGATTACAAAAAGACTTATCTGTTACTGCATAATCTATAAATGGAAGATATACAGAAGCCCATTTTATATCAAGTACATCACTATCAATAATCATATTGGGGCGTTGCAAAATATTTGTAAATAGTACAGATTCAATCTGTTTGTATGGCAAATTATGATGATATGCACTTAATAAAAATTCTTGATATATCTTAATCGCCTCTAAAATTTTCTCATAAGATGCACCAATTATATTTACTCCAACACGTTTACATATACTTATTAACATATCCATTTTTGTAATTGTTTTAGGAGAATCGATCCCCTGTAACATCATACATCTGCCAAAGAATACCTGCCCAGAAAGAATTTGTCCACCAATTCGGTCTTTTCTCCGATTCGTCATTGTATTTTCCGTCCGCCGCCGTGTAAGGAAGCGCATCTTTTAAGGTAGATGCCGT
>JAIKVQ010000126.1 GCA_024685565.1 Bacillota bacterium | reverse complement strand
ATAGATATATGCAAGGCTACAATTCAATATCCCCATTTAATTTATTACATTGAAACGGGGGGGTGGACAAGATAGATCCAAATTTAGTACTTATTATTGTTGCAGCTATTTTTGCGCTGCTCAATATCCTTTCATTTTACTTGGGTGTTGTGTACAGGAAAAAAGTTGCAGAGGCGAAACTTGGTTCTGCTGAGGAGGAGGCTAAAAGCATTATAGAAAATGCTCAAAAAAGCGCCCGCTCCAAAGCGAGGGAAATCACTCTTGAGGCCAAGGAAGAAAACCAGAAACTGCGCGCTGCTTTTGAAGCTGAAATGAAAGACCGCAGGAAGGAAATTTCCATTCAGGAAAAAAGAATAAATCAAAAAGAGGAAAATCTTGACAGAAAAAGCGATACTTTGGAGAAAAAAGATCAGGCTATAACCCAGAAAATAAAAGAGTATGAACATAAAACTCTTGAAATTGAGGAACTTAAGGCCAAAGAGCTTTCGGAACTCGAAAGAATATCCAAAATGTCGCAAAGCGAGGCAAAAGAACTTCTTATCCGCGATTTGGAGGACGAAGCGCGGCACGAAGCTGCCATTATGGTTAAAGAAATTGAGCAGGAAGCAAAGGAACAGGCAGATAAAAAAGCAAAGAATATTGTAGCATCTTCCATACAAAAAGTTGCAGCCGACCACGTTGCAGAGGCAACCGTTTCGGTTGTTGCTCTTCCCACAGACGAGATGAAAGGAAGAATAATCGGAAGAGAAGGACGCAATATAAGGGCTCTTGAAACTCTTACGGGTGTTGACCTTATTATTGACGATACACCGGAGGCGGTTATCCTTTCAAGCTTTGATCCCGTGCGTCGTGAAATCGCAAGAATTGCCCTTGAAAAACTTATTGTTGACGGACGTATTCACCCTGCAAGAATTGAAGAGCTTGTCGAAAAGTCAAAAAAAGAAGTTGAAACAAGAATAAAGGAAGAGGGCGAGGCAGCATCGCTTGAAACAGGCGTTCACAGTCTTCACCCCGAAATTATCAAGCTTTTGGGGCGTCTTCATTACAGAACAAGTTACGGTCAGAATGTATTAAAGCACTCAATAGAAGTTTCACATCTCGCGGGCGTTATGGCAGGAGAACTTGGCGTCGATATTGCGCTTGCAAAGCGCGCAGGACTTCTGCACGATATAGGAAAAGCGGTTGATCACGAAATTGAAGGCTCTCACGTAACCATAGGCGCAGATATTGCCAAAAAGTATAAAGAAAACGAAATGGTTATCCACGCAATTATGGCACATCACGGCGATGTTGATGCAAATACAATTGTTGCTCAGCTTGTTCAGGCGGCAGATGCAATAAGCGCGGCTCGTCCCGGTGCAAGACGTGAGAATATTGAAACTTATATCAAACGTCTCCAGCGCCTTGAGGAAATCGCAAATGAATTTAAGGGCGTTGAAAAATCCTATGCAATACAGGCAGGCCGTGAGGTAAGAATTATGGTTAAGCCTGAGGTTATCAGCGACAGCAGTATGCTCCTCGTTGCAAAGGATATTGTTAAAAAGATTGAGGCAGAACTTGAGTATCCCGGTCAAATTAAGGTTAGCCTTATAAGGGAAACCCGTGCAGTCGATTTTGCAAAATAATCCAGAAAAAAACGGTTATCATAATTGGTAACCGTTTTTAAGACGAATTGAGGTTTTTATGAAAATTTTGACAATTGGCGATATTTTCGGAAGGGTCGGCAGAGACGCCGTTTTCAATGAGCTTGAACATTCAAGGGACAAGTATGACCTTATAGTGGCAAACGGAGAAAATGCCGCTCACGGCAGAGGCATTTCAAAACCCGTTTATGAAGAACTTTGTCGTGCAGGAATAGATGCGTTTACTCTCGGCAATCATTCCTGGGGCTGTCCCGATGTTGTTAAAATAATGCACTACAATGACAATATATGCCGTCCCGCCAATTTTGAAGGTGATGTGTACGGCACAGGCAGTATTGTTGTAAAGGCAAAAAACGGCATAAGAGTGGGCATTATAAATCTTATAGGCAGAACTTATATGACTCAGCAGGCAAAATCACCCTTTTACACGGCAGATGAAGAAATTGAAAAACTTTCAGGAAAATGCGATATTATCTTAGTCGATTTTCACGCAGAGGCAACAAGCGAAAAAATAGCGATGGGTTACTATCTTGACGGACGCGTTTCGGTCGTATTCGGAACTCATACACACGTCCAGACAGCAGATGCAAAAATTTTACCTAATGGCACGGGTTATATAACCGACCTTGGTATGACAGGGCCGTCAATTTCGGTACTCGGAGTCGATAAAAACATAATAATAGATAGATTTTTAGGCGGAATGCCGAAAAGATTTGAGGTTGCGGGGGGCGTTTCCCAATTCTGCGGCGCAGTTTTTGAAATTGACGAAAATACCAAGAAAACCCTTGACGTTACAAGGATTTATAAGGAATTTTGAGTAATTTCCAAAATAATAAAAAAACCGATTGACAAATCGGCATAAGTGCTGTATAATAAGCAAGTATTAAAAAAGCCGATGTGGTGGAATTGGCAGACGCGCGGGACTCAAAATCCCGTGGTAGCGATACCGTGTGGGTTCGACCCCCACCATCGGCACCACCTATGGAATAACTTTTGTATACCAAGCAAAAGTTATTCTTTTTTTACGTGAAAACCGCATAGCTACGCACCTTACAGGCATTTTTGAACTTTCGGAGATTTTCTCGTAGGTCTTATTTTTATGCAAGATATGCAAAAAATCGGCGTGGCAAAAATAGCTTGTTTTTTCCTTGACAAATTTCAGCAAAATTGTTATAATATCTCCGTTTGGGTAATTGCGAAATTTTCTGTTTTGCAAGCATCTTTTTTGTTCGGAAGAAGGAATACGCAAATGGATAAAAGTATTCTGCCTATGACCTTTAATGCAACAAAGGATATAAGAGATAAGTATGTATTATCAAGATTATGCTGGGATTTGGGTATAATTGATGATATAAAATTTTGTTGACGGAAAGAGGGGATTTTATGAATATTTTAGTAAGCATGAATGAAAACTTAAGGACAATGTTCTTTAGTGATGATATATATGATAGTTTAAAAGATATAGGTAATGTTACATACAACGATACAGGGAAAAACTACAACCAAGAGGAATTAAAAGAGCAATTAGCCGATAAAGATGTAATTATCACGGGATGGGGACATACAAAGATAACTCCCCAAATAGCCGGCGAAAGATTAAAGCTTGTTGTTCATACGGGAGGTACATTAGGCCCAATCATTGACAGCGGGCTTTATGATGTGGGAATTAAAACAGTAAGTGCCAATGAAATATATGCAGAGTCTGTTGCGGAAGGTGTTATCGCTTATATTCTATGCGAATTGAGAAAACTTAATTTTCACTCTGGAAACACAAAAAACGGAATATGGACAAAAAACGAAGACCTTGGAACAAGGTCATTAAAAGGTAAAACTTTAGGCATAGTAAGTCTTGGAAGGATCTCTACATATCTCATCAAACAGCTCAAACCATTTGGCGTTAATATAAAGGTTTACTCGACATCTCCTGATGATAATAAGAAAAAGGAGCTTGGGTTTGAATATGGGACATTGGAGGAAATATTTTCAAACAGCGATATCGTGACAGTTCATACAGCGGCAAATGATGAAACCTTTCACATGATAAACAAAAATCTTCTGAAATTATTGAAGCAGGGAAGTCTTTTCATTAATACATCAAGAGGCAGTGTTGTTGATGAGGAAGCACTTATCGAGCAGCTTAAAGAGCACAGATTTTCGGCAATACTTGATGTGTATACAAAAGAACCGTTAAGTGCGCAAAGCGAATTATTAAATCTCGATAATGTGACATTGTATCCCCATATGGCAGGACCTGCATCAGACTTAAAACACTATATAACAAGTGAAATGGTTAATGAGATTAACAGGTTTAAAAATGAAAAACATCTGAGATATGAAATAACAAAAAAAATTTTTATAGGAATGACACAAACAACATAAATGGGGGTAATAATGAAGCTGACATTTTCGACTTTAATATGTCCTGGGTATACGGCAAAACAACTCAATGAATTATGTTGTAGGTTTGGGTTTTCTGGGGTAGAATTTAGAACCGGTCCAAACGAAGAATTATTGGAAAATGTAAACATTATTGATATTGCCAGTAGTTTTTGCTTGTTTGGATATGATGAGATACTACTTGATAAAATAAAAAATACACTTATCCATATGGAAAGGAATAATATTTTTGCAATTAGAATTTTTTTGGGCAATTTCAGACGAAGATATGATGCGCCGATGCGTAATATTGATTACGCAGGAATTGTAAAAATGCTCCGCGAAATGTGTGATTTCACAAAAGGAGAGATTTGGGTTGAAACACATAATGAATTTGCCACAGGAAAGTCACTTAAAAAGTTGATAAAAGATGTTTCGCGCAGCAATCTTAAAATTATATGGGATATTATGCATCCATTTGAAGATGGGGAACAGCCGGAAAAAACATTAGAATACATAGGCGAATATATTGCACATGTGCATATTAAAGATGGAAAACGGCATCAAGATCCTATTTGGCATGATTTTGAATATACCCCACTTGGGGAAGGTGAAGTGCCTATAAATAATATTATTAGTCTTTTGAAACAATCAGAATATGACGGGTTTTATTCACTGGAATGGGAAAATATGTGGCGAGATGAATTAAAAAGTTTGAATTGGAGTGTTGATGAAATTTTATCGCACTACATAGCGTTTATGAAAAAATTGGAAGATAACGAAACATAATTCGCGCTTTCAGAGAGCGGCAAGACGGCAAAATATGTACCTTTTGGTAACACACACCTTGTAACATAGTACCTTTTGGTAGTATACAGACACGTCGCGGCAAGTCTTTCGGGCTTGCCGTAATTTTTTTTAAAAAATTACGGCTACGCTTTACAGGCTGCCGCTCTTCTTCCGCAAAAAGCAAGTCTTTTTGCGGTATTTTTCTCTTTTGCACGTCCCTCTACTCCGCCTTTTTCCCAAAAAACACAGCTTTTCAGGATACCTTGTTTTCAAGCTTAAAACCAAAGATTTTGAGCCATTCTATTTTTTGCTTTAATCACCGGTTTATCATTTCCGGTCTTTTACCCCACTTTTACCACAGTTTGCGCTTTTTTTATAAGATTGCTCACACTGTTTGCTGCCTTTATTTTCTCCTGCATATCGGGGTGAATATATTTTCTTGTCATAGCATTTGCTAACTATGTCTTACAAAAAAAGAGGCATTTAAATCTGCCCCTTTTTTCATATACACTAATATTAATTTTTATGACATGCTCCGCTCATAGGGCAGTTCGCACAGCCACAGCCGCAAGAGGATTTTCCTGCTTTTTTGTCCTTTGCCATTTTTACGACTATACCCGCAACTATTGCCAAAAGCACAAGACTTATAATAATTGTTGCCATAGTTTTACGCCTCCTTTAAGGTCGTTGCCTCCTCATACTTTTTAAAGAACAGCATATATACCATAGCGCAGAGGATTATAAGCGCTGCTATAAATCCTACAGCATTTATCCTGCCTGCAAATGCGCCGCCAAACTGGTTTATCATAAGCGATATTGCATATGCAAAACCTGTCTGATACAAAATTGCAAACCAAGTCCATTTTATGCTGTTCATTTCACGCTTAATTGCACCGATTGCCGCAAAGCACGGAGCACATAGCAAATTAAATACCAGGAATGAGAAACCTGTAATACTTGTAAACGCTGCTGCTATCGCCTGATATACTGTACCTTCTCCACCATAGAGAATACCCATAGTACCAACTATGTTTTCCTTTGCAACAAGTCCTGTTATAGATGCCACCGTAGCCTGCCAGCTACCAAATCCAAGCGGGGCAAAGAGAGGCGCTATAACGCTTCCTATTCTTGCGAGAATCGAAAGGCTTAATTCATCTTCCGAAAGCATTCTGAAACCGTCCTCTGTAAACCCGAAAAAGCTGGTAAACCATACAAATATTGTTGAAAGCAGAATGATTGTCCCTGCTTTTTTAATGAATGACCATCCGCGTTCCCACATTGACCTCAACACATTTGAAAGTGTCGGCATATGGTATGCAGGAAGTTCCATAACAAACGGTGCAGGATTACCCGCAAACATTCTTGTTTTTTTGAGCATAACACCCGATATTACTATTGCCGCCATACCGATAAAGTATGCAGATGTAGCAACCCACGCAGAGCCTCCGAAAATGGCTCCTGCAATCATTGCTATAAACGGAACTTTAGCGCCGCAGGGGATAAATGTAGTTGTCATAATCGTCATACGGCGGTCACGCTCATTTTCAATGGTTCGGCTCGCCATAATTCCCGGAATTCCGCAGCCTGTACCTATCAGCATAGGAATAAAGGACTTACCAGAAAGTCCAAATTTTCTGAAAATTCTGTCAAGTACAAACGCAATTCTTGCGATATATCCGCAAGCCTCTAAAAATGCTAAAAGCAAGAACAGTACGAGCATCTGCGGAACGAAACCAAGCACTGCTCCAACTCCTGCTACTATACCGTCTAAAATGAGTCCCGAAAGCCACTCGCTGGCACCTGCTTTTTCCAGTCCGTCACCGAGAATTGCAGGTATTCCGCGAACCCAGATACCATAATCGGCAGGATCGGGTTCATCAAAACCGTTTGTTTCAAAATAATTAACAGCGTCAAGATATGATACAGGAACCGTGTCTTCGTCCGCATCTTTGGGAACCTCGTCATAATAAACTGTAAGTTCAGATGTTGCCAGTGTTTCCTCGTCTTCAACTTCGATAGTTGCAGTTTTTTCCCCATCGGCAGCTTTCATCTCGCTTAACGCGGTATCTTCGTCAAAATCTTCCGCCTCTGTATCAAGCTCATAAAAAGCATTTACCGCATTTAAGTTGTTTGTGTATTCCTCACTGACCTCCTCATATTCACTGCGCCCGATACCGAAAAGATACCAGCCGTCGCCGAAAAGTCCGTCATTTGCCCAGTCGGTAGAGGCTGCGCCTATTCCGACCATAGAGATATAGTATACAAGATACATAACAACCGCAAAAATCGGAAGTCCAAGCCATCTGTTTGTTACAACTCGGTCTATTTTATCCGAATTGGAGAGCTTGCCTGCATCCTTTTTCTTGTAGCAGGTCTTGATAATTTCCGCGATATGTATATATCTTTCGTTTGTGATAATACTTTCTGCATCATCATCAAGCTCATTTTCAGCCGCTTTTATATCTTCTTCAATATGTGCAAGAGTATTGCTGTCAATTTTCAGTTTCTTTATGATCTTTTCATCACGCTCAAAAACCTTTATTGCATACCACCTTTGAGCTGTCTGCGGCATATTATGAAGAACTGCCTCCTCAATATGTGCTATTGCGTGTTCAACCGGTCCTGAAAACGCATGCGGCGGCACAATTTTGCCATTTTCTGCGGCATTTATTGCTTCCTCTGCCGCGACCGTTATTCCCGCCCCTTTTAATGCTGATATTTCTACCACTTTGCAGCCAAGCCTTTTCTCAAGCATCTTAGTATCAAGCTTGTCACCGTTCTTTTTTACTACATCCATCATATTTACGGCGACTACAACGGGGATTCCAAGCTCAACAAGCTGAGTCGTTAAGTAAAGGTTTCTCTCAATATTTGTCCCGTCAACAATATTTAGTATGCTGTCCGGCTTTTCATCAATCAGATAGTTTCTTGCAACAACCTCTTCCAGCGTATACGGCGAAAGAGAATATATGCCCGGAAGGTCTGTGATAGTAACATCACTATGTTTTTTCAGCTTTCCTTCCTTTTTCTCAACCGTGACTCCGGGCCAGTTTCCCACAAACTGATTCGAGCCTGTAAGTGCGTTAAACAGCGTCGTTTTTCCGCTGTTTGGATTCCCTGCAAGTGCAATTTTAATATTCATTTTTACCCTCCTCGGTTAGCAAAAGCTAACATAACCTTAAAAAAATTATTCTACACAAATCATCTGTGCGTCCTGCTTTCTCAAAGAAAGCTCGTAGCCACGCACGGTAACTTCAATAGGGTCGCCAAGCGGTGCAACTTTTCTTACATAAATCTTAGTGCCTTTGGTAACACCCATATCCATAATACGACGTTTTACAGCACCTTCTCCCGTAAGTTTTACCACCTGTACCTCTTCTCCAACCTTTACATCTTTTAAAGTTCTCATTTTCTCCCCCTCTTTTTATATTAAAATTTTGTTTGCCATACCAGAATCAATCGCAACACGCGATTCCTTTACCTTAATAATAACATTACCGCCCAGAGTGCTGATAACAGTAGCGTTTCCGCCAACCGTAAAACCCAGATTTTCAAGATGCTTTTTGACCTCTGGTGTTCCTCCAATTTTCTTTATTATACATTCTTTTCCAATGTCTGCAAACTTTATAGGAATCATAAAATCGCCTCTTTATATATTTATTGCCGCAAGTTAGCATTGGTTAACTTCATATTATATTATAGTTATCCTTTGCTAACTTGTCAATCCTTTTGCTGTAAAAAAATCAAGTTTAGTTATTATATACAATTAGTTAGCCTAATCTAACTAATTTCTTGTTAATTTTTCTTTTTATTATTTAGGAAATTCGCCCGCAGACAAAACCTGTATCGGAAGCTTTTTTATATTTGCTCTTGATTTTGGCATAAAAAAATGGTAGAATAAGTCTGTATAAGGAGGTGCGCCTATGGCAAACGGTGAATCAAAAGAAATGTATCTGGAAACAATACTTCTTCTTTCAAAAAAGAATGGAACTGTGCGTTCAATAGATATAAGTGAATATATGGGATATTCAAAGCCTTCTGTTAGCCGAGCTATGGGACTTTTAAAGGATGGAGGATATATTGAGGCAGATTACCGCGACGGTATAATTCTTACTGAAAAAGGTAAAAAGGAAGCCGAAGAGGTTTACGACAGGCACATAACGTTAACCAAAATGTTTATATCCTTAGGGGTTGATGAAAAGACCGCGGCAGATGACGCCTGCAAGATTGAACATTGCATAAGTGACAAAACCTTTGCCGCAATAAAAAAGCATTTCCAAAAATTTGATCAATAAAAATTATGCGATAACCCAAAAGCCGCTCTTGTATGTAAGAGCGGCTTTTCTCTATTTTCAATACTACAGTTATAGTTAGTCGACCGTCCCTATCTGCTTTCTATTACTCCGCAGGCAATTTTTGTTCCGGCATTACCCGCAGGCTGTGACGTGAAGTCGTCTGCCTTAGAATGGATAATGACAGTCTTTCCTATAATTTCCCGAATATCAAATCTGTCGGTAAAAAATGCAGAAAACGCATATCCGTCACATCCGAAAAGGGGCGGCATATCGCCTTCGTGATACGGATGCGGACAGTTGTTGGGGTTATAGTGACCTTTGCTGTCTGCAAAATAATCATTTCCATTACCGGTACAGCTTGTGCCGCTATGGATATGGAATGCAAAAACAGGGCTGTCACATTTGTTTGTGCCTTTGGGAAGTCCGAAAATCTGACTTATAACCAAAACTCCTGATTTTCTCTGATAAAACAATACCGTTCCGTTTATGCCGGAAAAATCACTGTTCCCCCTTATTATAGCCGCAGCTTGCGGTTTTTGTTTTATTGATAATATACTGTTATACAAATTACATCACATCTCCTTATGCTTTCAGTCTATGAAAATCCTCCGAAAATGTGAATTCTATAAAGCATCGGTCAGAAGAATGCCAAAACACCCTCCAACATGTGCTGACAGCTTGTATAACAAAAAACCGCGCAAATACGCGGTTTTAGGTCGTCAATTTAAGCGATTATCCCAGTTCCTTTGTTTTTTCAAACGCCGCACAAACAGCATTCATAACATCGCCCCGGAAACCGTTTGCTTCAAGGGCATGAACACCCGCGATAGTACTTCCACCGGGACTGCAAACGGCATCTTTTAAAACAGCGGGATGAGAATTGGTTTCCATTATAAGCTTTGATGCTCCCAAAAGAGTCTGTGCCGCATACAAAAGTGCCTTATCTCTCGGAAGTCCGCATTTCACACCTGCATCAGAAAGAGCCTCGGTAAACAAATCGACAAACGCAGGTCCGCACCCCGAAAGCGCACATCCTGCATCAATAAGATTTTCAGGAAGATAATCAAGCTTTCCTGCATTTGAAAGAATTTTTAAAAATTCTCCCTTCTGCTCCTCTGATACGAGATTGCTTGCAGTATATAAAATCATTCCCTCCCCTACAGATACGGGAGTGTTTGGCATTATTCTTATCACGGGCAGGTCAAAGCCAAAGAGCGAAATAATCGTTGAAATCTTAACTCCTGCCGCCATTGAGACAATAACAAATCCCTCTTTTCTGCATTTTAGCGTATCTTTTATTTCTCCTATAGCCTTTTTTAGAACCTGTGGCTTTACTCCAAGAAAAATATATTTCGCATCCGTTATAATTTTATCTTCCTCAGAAGAAATTACTCCAAGCGAGTTTTCCAGAGCATCCGCCTTTTCGCGGCAACAGTCATATATAAAAATATCTTTGGTATCAATGCTCGTTGCCGCTGCTTTTATCAAAGCACCGCCCATATTTCCGCAACCTATGAATCCTACTTTCATCATTTCACTTCCTTATCTGATTTGTCCGTTCCCTCTTATTATATATTTGTATGTCGTGAGCTCCTTAAGTCCCATTGGTCCTCTTGCGTGAAGTTTCTGCGTGGAAATTCCCATTTCACAGCCAAGCCCAAATTCTCCCCCATCGGTAAATCGTGTTGATGCATTTACATATACCGAGGAGCTGTCCACGCATTTTGTGAATATCTCCTCATTCGTTCGGTTATTTGTTATAATTCCATCGCTGTGACGGGTTGAATGCTTTTCAATATGGTCTATTGCTTCATCTACTGAATCTACAATTTTAACTGCAAGGATATAATCAAGAAATTCGGTATCAAAATCGTTTTCTCCTGCCCTCTGTCCTCCGATTATTTCATATGCTCTCTCATCACATATCAGCTTTACAGGAATAAGATTGTTTTTTATTCTTTCATCTGTAAGCAATTCCCTAAGCTTTGGCAAAAAACTCTTAGCAATTTTTGAATTAACAATCAACACTTCCTCCGCATTACATACGGACGGCCTGCTTGTTTTTGCATTTTCAATTATTCTCAGCGCCATATCCTCATCTGCGCTTTCATCAACATAAATATGGCATATACCTGTTCCCGTCTGTATGCACGGAACGGTTGCATTTGCTATGCAAGCATTAATCAGTGACGCACCACCTCTCGGTATCAGCAAATCCACCGTATCGTTTGCTTTCATAAGCCTGTTTGCGCTTTCGTGAGTAGGATCCTCAATAAGAAGTATTCTGTTTTCGCTTACTCCCGCTCTTTTCAAACCTTTTTTCAGTGCGGCGACGATTGCTGCTGCACTCTTTAAGGCGTCCTTTCCGCTCCTTAAGATGCACACATTCCCGCTTTTTATTGCAAGGGCTGCTGCGTCCGAAGTAACGTTAGGTCTGCTTTCATATATTATCGCAATAACTCCGAGAGGAACGCTGACCTTTTCTATTAAAAGGCCGTCCTCTCTTCTTATTTCCTCAAGAACTCTTCCTGTCGGATCGGGAAGAGATATTACCCTTCTTATTCCCTCCGCCATATCTTCAATTCTGGTCCTTGTCAAACGGAGTCTGTCCGTCATAACCTCAGAAATTCTTCCTTTTGCGTTTTCTATATCAATCTCATTTTCTTTCAATATGCCGTCTGCATCTTCAATCAGGCACTCTGCCATAAATTCAAGACATTTATTTCTCTCACTCTCGGACAAAAATGTCCTTTTTTCAATTTTTGCTGCAGACAGTATTTCATCTGTTGTCATAGCTGAATTTATTCCTCCTTGTTTGATTTAAAGAAAGTTCCAACCTGCTTTCCTTCAAGGTAATCATATAAAATTTCGGGATCTTTACCGTTAAGTATAACCATATCGCACCCCGACTCGGTACATATTTTTGCCGCCTGAAGCTTAGTTTTCATGCCTCCCGTTCCGAAAACCGAACCTTTTCCTCCGCCCAATGCCATAATATCATCATTTAGGCTGTCTACTACCTTTATAAGTTTTGCATTTTTACTCTTATGTGGATCCTCGGTATACAGCCCGTCTATATCAGACATAAGTACAAGAAGGTCACTGTTTGAACTCTTTGCAACCATTGCAGCAAGTGTATCGTTATCCCCCACTTTTATTTCCTTTGTTGCAACCGAATCATTTTCATTTATTACGGGAAGAACATTTAATTCAAGCAGTTTTTCCAAAGTGTTTTCAAAATTCTTGCGCCTGTCCTGATATGAAAAGTCACTCCCCGTCAAAAGTATTTGTGCAACGGTATGATTATACTCAGTAAAAAGTTTGTCATATACATACATAAGCTCGCATTGTCCAACAGCTGCAGCGGCCTGCTTTGAGGGAATGTCCTCGGGAAATGTATTCATTGAAAGTTTTCCTACACCCATTCCGATTGCGCCTGATGACACCAATATTATTTTATGTCCCGAATTTTTAATGTCACTTATAACCTTGCATAAAGTTTCAACGCGTCTTATGTTCATTCTCCCGCCTTCATAGGCAAGAGTAGAGGTTCCTATTTTTATTACAATTCTCATTTTTTTACGCCTCTTACTTATTTTTCCTAGTATTTTATCATAAATACATATATTAAGTCAATACTAATTAGATTTACAATAGATTTCCATTATAAAATCATCATATAATATTGCATTTCCTATTAAATTACTGTAAAATGGACAAAAAGGCAGACGAAAGGACTATATTTAATTATGAAAAAGACTTTTTACCGCTATTTTGCTTATGTTTTAAGTATTATTCTGCTGTTTTCAACTGTTCCGATCGTGTCGGCAGAAGCAAATTTTAATGACATAGAGGGTCATTGGGCAGAAAATATCATAAAAAAGTGGCAGGATTCAGGATTTATAAACGGATATCCCGACGGAAGCTTCAAGCCTGACAATCCTGTCACAAGGGCGGAGCTGTCAAAAATACTGACATCGGCATTTGATTTAAAAGAGAACGAACAGCCGACTTATGACGATGTTTCAAAGGACGAATGGTATTATCCATATCTTGAAAAATCTGCAGAATATATTCCTATGTATGCTCTTCCCACAGGTTACGAGTCAAATGTGCCATATTCTGAAAATTGGAATCGCAATGTTTTTTTGCCAGATGAAAAAGCAATAAGGGGTCATATAGCAGAGGCGTTAGTAAGAATAAAATCAGAAAAAGAGAATATAAATATTGAAAACCTGCATTATGGCTTATTGATCAGCCAGTTGCAAAAGGTTTTTAAAGATGCGGAATTGATATCTACGGTTCATGGTGTTCCGTTTAATGTGGAACGTATAAATAAGTATATGTATCTTGCATATAACATGGGTATAATGGTTGGATATGATGGATATTTCAATCAGTACGGATATATGACAAGAGCGGAATTGTTAACAGCAATTGATAATATGAGTAATATTGATAATATGATAACTGCTATCTATCTTGGCGTTGAAAACTACGGCGAGCCTGAAACAAACAAGGACAATAAAGACAACTTCCGTTATCGCTTTCATACTTATCTTGACGGAAAAGAACTAGTTCTGGCGGTGGATAACGGCCCCGATTATGGCAATAAATATGACTATCCCATACAAAACATTTTAAAGGAAGGTTATTCCTACAGGCTTAAAATTGATGGGAATACCATAGTTTCAGCATTAGAGCTCAAGGAAAATACTGAGGAATATACGCCTGCCGTATCAGGCTCCCCTGGTGAAAAGACACTTTTAAATTTTTTGAAAACCGCAATGGAGCCTGTCGGCACAACGCTCTACATTTACGGCGGAGGCTGGGACTGGCAGGACGAAGGCAGCAGCCGTCAGGCTCGGACAATCGGAGTTTCGTCCGATTGGGTGCGTTTCTTTAATGAACAGGACGAAAACTATACCTATAAGGAACAAGACGGCGATAAGGAAAAAGCAGACCCAAAGACGAGCTACTACCCCTACGGCGAATATAATGAATACTACTATGCAGGTCTTGACTGCTCGGGATATGTCGGCTGGGTACTTTACAACACCTTTGAAACCGAAGATATGCGTAAAGGTTATGTTATGGGTTCAACAGGCACAGCAAAAAAGCTTGCTGTTGAAAGAGGTTTTGGCGAGTGGACGCAGGACATAACCGAAATGAAACCCGGCGAACTGATGAGCATAAACGGCCATGTGTGGATTTCGCTCGGTACTTGCAAGGACGGAAGTACTTTAATAGTACACTCCACGCCGAGCCGAAGCAGGCAGAATCAGCCGGGAGGCGGTGTTCAGATAAGTGCAATCGGCACTTCAACAGACTGTGAGGCATACAAGCTGGCGGACGAATATATGTCAAAATACTCCCCCGAGTGGTATAGCCGTTATCCCATTTACCTTTGCGACCCCGATGTGTATTTCACTTTCACAGGCGAAAATGCAGGCAAATTCACATGGTCAACAGATGTTTTATCAGACAGCGAAAATGTACGCAATATGACGCCGAAAGAAGTTTTGGAAACTATATTTGAATAATACGAAAAGGACTTCAAAGCTATGCTTTGAAGTCCTTTTTAATACGGTCTGTCGCGGTTGCCCTTCATATATTCGAGCACTTTTTGTGCCTCCTCAGTATCTCTTATCACATCAGGCTGATAGTTATTTGCGCTCCTCGTATAAACATAAAAAGGTATAATCGCAGAGTTATGCGAATAACTTTTGTCCGTGCCGTTTACCTTAATTGTAAGCCTGTAAATTGCGGTACGGTTTTCAGGAAAGCGGTTGCCGCCAAAACAGAAGTTTCCGAGCGAATAAATAATTTTTCCACCGTTATAGCTTTCGGCACGCTGAAGAACGTGCGGGTGCGCACCCACAACAATATCTGCACCGTTATCAACCAAAGCGTGGCAAGCGTCAATCTTCCACTGTTCGGGCTTATGCTCTGCCTCTTTTCCGCCGTGGAAAAAGACTATCTGGAAATCTGATTGTTCCTCCGCCTCCTTAATTCGCTTAATTATGCCGTTTGCCCAACCGTTATTCCACATACAGCAACATATAATTGCAGTCTTAAAGCCATTTTTTTCAAAATAAACAGTTTTGCTGTCCGTTCCGTATTCTATCCCTGCGTTTTCAAGCGCCGAAACTGTGTCGTTAAGACCCTCAATTCCGTAATCTCGGGTGTGATTATTGGCAATAGAAACACATTCCACTCCAGATGCCGTCAAAATTTCTGTATTTGCCGTTTTTGACTTGAACCAGTATGCAGGAAGAGGCTTTTGTGCAGGCGATAACGCCCTGTCCGACAGCACATTTTCAAGGTTTACAACGGTAAGATCATCATTTAAGAAGTACGGCGAGGCATTTTTTAAAAAATAGTCTGCACTGTTGCGGTTTGCATATCCGTTAAAACCGCCTCCGCGCCCTGCGTCAAGATTTTCCGCAATCAGAACATCACCCGTAAAGTGCATAACTATATCGAAACTGCCGTCAGGCTCGTTTTCCTCTCCGCCTGAAAGCATTTCGGTTGTCGGAATACTCGGGTTAATAGTGGAAATCAACGGCGGAACAGTAAGAATTAGTGCTATTATTATGAGAAGAGATATGATTATTTTTTTCATAAAAATCCCTCAATAAAAAGATTACAGTATGATTATACCATATATGCTATTCCTTGTAAAGCGTGTAATCATCAGTAAAGTGTACGGATAGTGGATTGCTTTATTTTCACTTTTGTTTTATACTTGATTTGTGAGGTGGAAAATATGGATTTAAATAAAAACGGAAAACTCCTTTGCGATTTGAGAAAAGCCAAAGGATTAACACAAAAGCAAGTTGCAGATAAATTAGGCGTTCTTCCCAAGACAGTTTCAAAATGGGAGACCGGACACGGATTTCCAGATATATCGACGCTCTCCGCTTTGGCTGATATTTTCGGCGTCAGCGAAAGAACTTTGCTCTCGGGAAGTTTAGAACCTAACTCAAAAAATACGGGCAATATAAAAAGAATAAAATTTTATGTCTGTCCCTCTTGCGGAGGTTTTATACAGGCAGTCGGAAACAGTCAGGTTATATGCTGCGGAAAACAGCTTGAGCCGTTAAAGGCAAAAAAATCAGACGAAGAACACGTTTTAAAAATTTTGGAAATTGAGGGCGATTATTACATTGAAATTGCCCACGAAATGACAAAAGAGCATTATATAAGCTTTCTTGCATATGTGCGGTATGACAGGGTGCTTACCGTAAAACTATATCCCGAGCAGGACTGCTGTGTACGTTTTCCAAAGATGTACGGCGGAAAGTTTTATTATTACTGCTCAAGACACGGATTATTTGAATATAAACTAAAATAGTCAGGATTCTTACAAATCCTTAATCTTTATCGAAAATATATAAACATAAAAAATCCCACAACCGTATAGCTGTGGGATTTTTCTTGAAACTTATGCCTAATTTTAATACAATAATTTTATGCGGTGCATTTGTCCTCAAATAAAAGTTTCACCGTGAAACTTTTCTATTTTATGTTAGGTTAGGTCGCCAAAATTATTTTTCCTCATCAGGACAGATAAACCCAATTTTACGTTTTGGTTGTTCAGGAATAGGCTTCGGGACCACAGTTAATAAGAAATTTAATTGATGTATATGCTGTATTAATTCCATAGGTTTTCCTTGACTATCTGTACCGCGAAAACAAACCATATTATATCCTATGTAACCAATGCTTTCAACAAATATAAGTGTTGTTTGATTAAAATGAACAACTTGTAATGCAACATCATCCAATTCTGGTAAATTAGCTTGGTACTTAAGTATTTCCTCATATAGATAAAGCGCTACACATTCTGCTGTGCTACCTTCTTGAATTGCCGCTGCGTTAACCATTGTTTGTGTTTGCCTCGATCTTTCAGCAAGTTGGCGTTGTATTGCTGCTGTTGCAGCAAGCGTAGTAGAATCAATATTCATATAATATACTCCTCCAAGATATCAATTTAATTTTTCATTTTTCTTTTTTCTTTTGCACAAACTGGGCAACCACTTCCTCTATTTCGGTTATTTATAGTCGCTTGCCATTCGTGACCTTTGTTGCATCTCCACCATACTTTTTTTCCGCTATTTGGTGCAAAGTACTCCGGTTTTATTTTTCCATTTCTTTCATAATTCCATTGTCTTGCTACCTCTGGGTTTGAGAATATAATCGAATTCTCTTTTTCAATGTATTCCCGTAAATTCTCTATGGCAATTGCGTCTCTCTTGAGATCGATGTCGACACTCATACCAACAATCTTATTTAGTATAATTTCAAATACGCTGGAGATGTCTTTATGATCTTTTTTAATAACGTAATCAATAGAACTGTCGTTCAACGATGGTAAGCCTTCTCTGATTCTATATAGCTTTATGCCGTCTTTTTCGCATTGCCGGTTCTTTTCCAAATCTTTTTGTGTTTTCTTTTTGTGCCAAAAATACCCATCAAACTCAATAGCAGTATGCTGGGCTGGAATATAGATATCTAATTCATAACCATGTTCCTTATATGAGTGAACAACTTCTATTCCGTTTTGTCTCAAATAGTATAAAAGGGCAAATTCGGGGAGAGACGTGTTTCGCTCAGAATGACAGATTGGGCAACCACTACCGCTATTTCTGTGATAGATTTTTGCTTGCCACTCGTGCCCTTTACTGCAAATCCACCATACGTTTCTTCTGTTATTCGCAGCAACATCTTCAGGCTTTATGTCGCCGTTCCGATCGTAATCCCATTCCTTTGCTAAAACTGGATTAACAGTTTGCAAGTCATTATAGCCTTTTAGTACTCTTTTCCCCGAGCAATATGGGCATCCGTTTCCATTGGTCCGATGAGAAATTGTAGTTTGCCATTCATGTCCTTTGCTACACTTCCACCATACTTTTTTATGTGATCCTGCTGTTACATCAGTTGGTTTCACATCACCATTTTTTTCATAATGCCATTCACTTGCCAGTTTGGGATTGACTGTTGCAAGGTCGTTATAGCCAGTCCAAGCTTTATGATTAGAGCAGTATGGGCATCCGGATACTTTGCTTCTGTTCCCGACTGTAGCTTCCCATTCATGCCCCAATGAACATTTCCACCAGACTTTTTTACTGCAACCAAGAGTTAATGTTTCAGGTTTAAAACTCAATTCATTATTCTTTTCCCAGTTCCACTCTGCCATAAGTAGAGCATTATCGCTCACATATCTTTTTTCTCTTTTTTCCGCCATAATGCTCAACTCCTTTTTTCGCTACGCAAATATTAGTATAATTATACTATATATTTCAACTAATTTCAATATTTGCACCGCTTTTTTAGCAAAATCACAAAAAGCGTTGCATTTATTTTCTGATAAAAGTTTCATTGTGAACCCCGAAAAAGTGCATCGCAGCAAAATTCACCCTGTAAAAACGCATTTAAATCACAATGGAACTTTTATTTTTTTAACAAATCCCTTTATATAATGCTTTTCCGGCATAGAAAAAGAACCGTAACTTTGTATCAAAATTACGGTTCTTCTTTGGTTGCGGGGGTGGGATTTGAACCTCACGACCTCCGGGTTATGAGCCCGACGAGCTACCAAACTGCTCTACCCCGCGATATCGACTTGACTTTGCTATTTTACCACTAAGACGTACAATTGTCAAGCCTTTTATAAATTTATTCTGAAAAGTTTTATTTATTCCGTCATTCAAAATATTCTTTTGGGTTTACATTCTCCCCATCCTTGCTGATCTCAAAATGCAAATGCGATATGTCTGTCGCGTCACCGAGCGCGGTATT
>JAIKVQ010000106.1 GCA_024685565.1 Bacillota bacterium | reverse complement strand
TTTCGAAAATCTATGATTTCATATAAAGTTCCTATAATTGATGATCCAACTAAAAACTGAAAGGAAAAGTATATGTACAGTTTTAACAATAATAAAATAACTATTAAAGATTATAACACTCCCACGCCGTGGATGAATTACATGTCTAACGGGACATTTCACACGATGATTTCACAGGCGGGCGGCGGTGTTGCATTCTATAAAAGCCCGCAGATATGGCGGATAAATCATTACCGATTTTTCCATCTGCCGACAGATAGGAGCGGCTTTTATACATACATAAAAGACGGCAAAACTGTCTGGTGTCCGACAAATGAGCCTTGCCGCGAAAAGCCTGAAAAGTGGTCTGCAACTCATGGCATGGGCTATACCCGCTTTGAAGCCGAAAAAAACGGCATAAATGTGACGGCTACATACTTTGTGGGTGAGTTTGAAAACGCTTTGATTTGGAATTTAAAGCTGAAATCAGATGTAGATAAGAAAATAACAATATTCCCGTTTGTAGAGCTTGGAATGATGGAATTTATGCGTGAGTTGCAATGGCAGTGCTATAATAAACATCAGCTTTCCTGCTACAATATGGACGATGTTTTAGTATATAAATATGCAGTTGAAATGCAGCCAAAGCCTGACGAAACGCCGCTTGTGTATTTTGCGGCGGATGTACCCGTTAAAGCCTTTGACTGTGACAGAGACGAGTTTGTGGGCGCATACAGAAGCGAAGAAAATCCGCAGAATGTTGAAAAAGGTGAATGTACAAATTCAACGCTTTATGGCGGTGACCCTTGCTTTGCACTTCAGCTTGAAATCGACTTAAAAGCAGGAGAGGAAAAAACAGTAAATATTTTCCTTGGAACTGCCATGACCGAAGAAGAAATCAAAAAATCCGTCACGCATTGCAGGGAAAAGGATTTTGTAGATAAATCTTTTAAGAAATTAGCAGAGCATTGGGAGGAGCATTTAAGTAAATTCAGGTGCGAAATCCCCGATAAAGATGCCGAGGTTATGATAAATGTGTGGAATCCATATCAGGCGGAGCGGAATTTCCAATTTTCAAGAAATATAAGCTTCTACGCAACAGGCACATTTCGCGGCGTCGGCGTGAGGGATACCGCACAGGATATACTCGCCATGGTTCCTTTTGATACAAGGAGGGCAAAGGATAAGCTGAATTTGCTTTTTACTCAGCAGTATAAAGACGGGCATTGTAATCACTACTGTTTCCCGACAGAAGGCTGGGAGCCTGTAACAAGAATACATTCGGATAACCATTTGTGGCTCGTTATGGCGGCATATAACATAATTATGGAGGAGGGTAAGCTCGATTACCTTGACGAAATTGTCCCGTACTATGACGGAGGAGAGGCTACAGTATGGGAGCATATCAAAAAATCAATAGATTTCTGTATGGAAAACTTAGGCGAAAACGGTTTTCCGCTGATGCTATCCTCCGATTGGAACGATATGCTCTATAAAGTATGCCGAAAAGGTAAGGGCGAAAGCATCTGGACAAGTATGCAGCTTGGTACTGTGCTTCCTTATATGGCAGAGCTTGCTAAATTAAAGGGCGAAGACGGACAGAAATACCTTGATATTTATGAAGCACAGAAAAAGCTTGTAAATACTATTGCTTGGGACGGCGAATGGTACAGAAGATGTATAACCGATGAGGGTACATTTATTGGAAGTGCAAAAGAGCCGCAGGCGAAAATTTGGCTTAATACGCAAAGCTGGTCTGTTATCAGCGGCATGGGCGACAACGGAAGAAAGGCTATGGATAGCGTAGAAAAGTACCTTGATACGCCTTTGGGAATTAAGAAAATCCACCCTGCCATGACTACCGATTATCCGACTAAAGACGCAAATTTAACAATGTATAATAAAGGCTGCGGCGAAAACGGCAGCGTATTCTGCCATGCAAATACCTGGGCGATAATTGCAGAGTGCATTTTAGGAAATGCCGATAGGGCGTATAAGTATTATCATCAGCTTTTGCCTATGATAGCACAAAAAAAAGCGGGCGAGTGGCGGTATAAGGCAGAGCCTTATGTATATGCGTCAAACATTTTCGGACCTGAAAGCGATAAATTCGGTTTGGCAAATGTTTCATGGCTTACAGGAACTGCCGCATGGATGTATGTTGCGGTAACACAGTATATGTTCGGCATCAAGGCAAAATATGACGGTCTTGAAATAAATCCATGTCTTTCAAAAGAGATGCTTCCTGCAAAGGTTACAAGGGTTTTAAGAGGCTGTAAATATGAAATTACAATAACCAAAAATGAAAAAACTTTTGTGTCTCATATTGAGGGAAGAAAAGAATACAGTATAACTATTTAGAAGGCGATGAAATGAGTGAATTTAAGAAAAGAACAGCAGACATAAGTGCCGTTTATAAGACTGTAAATAATATAAATTTACCAATAAAAATATTTTTGCCTGACGAAAAATCAAATAAGAATAAATCAGTTTTGCTCATTCACGGCGGCGGATGGAGAGACGCAATAAAAGATAATTCTGAATGGAATGGCGGCTGGCTTGCAAATAATGCAAAATATCTTGCAGAAAACGGATTTTTAAGTATTGTAATTTCCTATAGGTCACTTGACATTGCAAATGAACTTACAGTTTCCGATTTGTTGCAGGATTGTGTGGATGCGATAATGTATATCCGTAAGAATTATAGCTTTGTCAATTTTGAGGATATGACTTATATAGGCGAATCTGCAGGCGGTTATTTTGCGACTATGCTCGGCTTATCACAGGATGATAAACTGCGTCCAAAAAAAGTTGTTGCGGCGAACCCTGTTCTTGAAAGGCTCGATACTGATTGGAATTATGGCTTTAACGGCGTTGATAATATAAAAAAATTCATGCCGATAAATTGTATTGACAAAAAAGCATCCGATTTTCTGTTCCTGCACGGAACAGATGATGGAGTGGTAAAAATTGAAGATACAGAAAAAATGCATCTGGCACTTTTGGAACAGGGACACAGGAGCAAATTTATGAAAATACCAAATGAACATCATGCGTTCCTGCTGTATGATTATCTAAAAAATGATGAATTTGTAACTGAAATGATGAATAAAGTTATAGATTTTATAGCTTGCGATTAAGGAGGAAAGGCTATGTTAAAAGGAATACCAGGTATAATCCCACCGGAACTTTTAAAAATTTTGGCGGAAATGGGACATGGCGATGAAATAGTGATAGGAGATGGGAATTTTCCGGGGCATAGCATAAATAAAAGATGTGTAAGATGTGACGGACACGGTGTACCTGAGCTTTTAGAAGCTATTTTGAAGCTACTTCCGCTTGACACTTATCAAAAACCCATATATTTAATGGAAAAAGTCAAAGACGATAGGGTAGAAACACCTATTTGGGACGAGTATGCAAAAATAATTAAGCCCTACACCGATGAAAAAATTGAGAAAATAGAACGGTTTGCATTTTACGAGCGTGCAAAAAACGCATATGCAGTTGTTATGACAGGTGAAAGCGCTTTATACGCAAATATAATTCTTAAAAAAGGTGTAGTAAAGGAGAATGAGTAATATGTCTGCAGAATGGCTTAAAGACCGGGTATTTTA
>JAIKVQ010000073.1 GCA_024685565.1 Bacillota bacterium | reverse complement strand
GCGACATTGTATACATCGGATATTAGTTTGAAAAGGAATCTGCTCGGAAATATCGCAGGGACCGCTTTTCTCGCGCTCTTCGGCGCGGTCTACGAGCTTTTCAGCCACGAGGTCTATTCTTACTTTATGATCTACGCCTTTTCCGTTCCGTTGATTTTCGGCGTATTGCCTTATACGCTTCTGCAGATTTCCCGAAAGTATCCCTGCAGAGCCGCACTGAACCTCTGGAACTCCGGAATCGCAGCGCTTTCCGTCGGATGCGTGTTCCGCGGTGTGCTTGAGATCTACGGCACGACAAATTCGTTTAGCGTTATATATCCCGTATCCGGTCTTTTGCTGTTGACTGCCGGGCTGATCACAGGTATAGTCGGGCTGAAAAGAAAACAAAATAATCCGGATCCTTCAAATAAACTTCAATCTTCACATGTAAAATGGTAATCAGAAAGAGAAAGAAAGCACATTTTACTGTGCCCCCCCTCGTGTCCAGTTTTAGTTTACCAGTTCACAGGACACTTTGCGATGTAACCTTGTTCAACATAAACCGTCGTGCGGTATCTAACTGATTAACATAACTGCAAAGGACTGTGGTCGGAGCCTCTAGGAAACCGTCAAGCGGTAGGAGCCGCAAACCAATCCACAGCATCCTCAGCAGTATAGCACATGACCATGTAAAGGGTCACTAAAAACTACTACATCATAATACAAGGAGCCGCAACGACGGGAATGGAGTCTTTCAAGTGAGGAGCGATAAACTTCTTGGAAGACGGATCGTCGGCGTTCGCGGCGACGAAAATAGATGCACACGCAAAAATCGGCTATTTTTAGCCGATTGGAGCGGCTCAAAAGGCCAAAAAATTTAGTGCGAAATAAAAAGATGCAAAAGCCCTTTTTCGAGGGGAACATATTGAGGCTTTTCAAGCAAGGGTTTTCAAGAAAAACCGAGAGTGGGATTGAGACAAATAATAACGCTTTATTGCCGACTGAGTGATGAGAATTCAGCCGGCTTTTTTGTTTGTCGTTGGTGTAAAATTTTAATGGGTATTCTTTGAATGGTAGACAGCTTGTGGGTAAAAAAATATCCATAAGACCCGCTTTGTGATATCATTTTATTTACCGAACATAAATGAAAGGAGCGAATCTTATGGACATCGGTATAGTATCACAAAACACATCTGAAAGAAATTCTTTTTTTGATCGTCTTAGAGGGGACGACGCTGTAGGAGAAACCGTAACGTTTAGCTTTAACTTTTCCATAAACTGCAAAATGGATACGTTGGACAACATCGCTTTGGAATTAAAAGAAAAAGCAATGTTGGAGCTTGCAAAAGAACTGTCCATTTTCATGAGTAAGGCAGACAACCACATCAAGAATTCTGACTATCGAAAAAACAGGGGATATCACATTAAGGATATTGTTGACAGGACCTATATGACAGTTGTTGGAGATGTCTCTTTTAGCCGGAGATACTACGAAGGGCCTGATGGTGAGCGTGTATACTTGCTCGATGAATTTATGGGTATTTCTCCGAGAGAACGGGTATCAAAGAACGCCAGCGCAACACTCGTGAATAATTCAGGTGCCATGTCATATGCAAAAGCGGTCGGCCAAACCGGGTTGCAGGTGAGCCGGCAAACGGTATGCAATAGAGTGCATTCCACGGAAGATGTTGTTGTAAAGGTTCCGGAAGAGAAACGGGTTGTAGACGATCTTCATATTTTCATTGATGAAGGGCACACTAAAGTACACGGGGATAAAAGAAAAGTTAGCGTAATAGTTCCGCTGATTGTAATCTCGGAAGGAATCGATGCCAGTGATCCGAATCGACACGTTCTTAAGAATCCTATATTTTTAGGATTTTATCGACAAAACACAGAGACCATGTTTGACCAGGTATATGGGGTGGCAGCAAGAAGATATGATATTTCCAGGGTTAGAAATATATACGTCCACTCTGATGGCGGAAATTGGATAAAGGGAATCAAAGATGTGTTCCCGGATTACATTCCGGTTATGGATGAATTCCATATCATGCAACATTTTAGAGAGATGCGTTCATACTTTGCTGAAGAAGACCTTGGCGTTCTAATGAGGTTGGTGAAGCAAGGAATGAAAAAGGAGTTTGTTAAACACTTCAGTGATAAATTCGCAGAAATCACCGATTTGAATAAAAAACAGAATGCAAGAAGTACGTTTACTTATTTTAAATGAAATTGGGTAGCGATAACTAACCGTTACAAACTTGACGTATGCGGAAGCTGTACCGAAGCAGAGGTAAGTCACGTTTTGTCTGAGCGAATAAGCAGAACTCCATGTGCATGGTCATACGTCGGTCTTGACAAGATAACAATGATT
>JAIKVQ010000048.1 GCA_024685565.1 Bacillota bacterium | reverse complement strand
TGGTAAAAAAAATTGACAGTTCGGCTTTGCTTGAAGGAGCATTGGATTTTGTTTCATATGTTAAAGAGCACGCAATAAAGACTGCTATTGGTTCCTCAAGCAAGAATACCAATCTGATTTTAAAACAAACTGGAATTGACTCTCTTTTTGATATTATAGTTGACGGGAACTATATCAAAAATTCAAAGCCTGATCCTGAAGTATTCTTGAAAGCGGCAGAGCTATTAGGAATTCCTTCAAGTGAATGTTTGGTTTGTGAAGATGCAGATGCAGGTGTAGAAGCTGCGATTAATGCAGGTATGCATGTTTTAGCTGTGGGATATGCAAAAGATAATAAAAAAGCGACATTTTCTGCACTAAACCTTAAAGAAGCTTTATATAAAGCAGATATAAGGTAGATATATGCATATAAAAGATAAGATTTTTATGAATTAAAAGCAATTAACAACTGAAGAACCTATTGAGCATTGGAATTTATTGAAAAGAAAGCTTAATGCTTTCAGTAAGTATGTTCAAGTAAATGTTTAACTGTATAGGGACAATGGAAATACCTAAATTAAAACAGATTCCTGATAACAAAGTAAAAATCCACACCCGACAGGGTGTGGAAATAGAGTATTCAGCATAAAACAAAAATGGTCTTATAAGACTTTCAGATCCTATAAGACCACACGTAATGGTCGGGATAACAGGATTTGAACCTGCGGCCTCTTCGTCCCGAACGAAGCGCGCTACCAAACTGCGCTATATCCCGATTTATTGCTTTAACTAACAGCGAAAAATATTATATCACACCAAAATACAAAATTCAAGTATTTTAAGACAAAAAAATCATTTTAATGTTTGCAACGCTTTTTATTGCATAATCAAATGCATTTATAAAGAATTGTACAGAATTTTCCATATACAAAATTTCAAATATTGCATAAAATGACACCTTTTGCAGAAAATAAAGACACAAATTTAAAAAGCAGAAGGAGTTTATAAATGAAAGCAACAGGAATTGTAAGACGTATAGATGATTTGGGGAGGGTTGTAATTCCAAAGGAAATAAGGCGTACAATGCGCATTAGAGAAGGTGACCCACTTGAAATCTATACCGAAAAGGATGGAGAAGTAATCTTCAAAAAATACTCTCCAATAGGCGAGCTGGGTGATTTCGCAATAACTTATGCCGAAACTTTAAGCAAAACAACAGGAGTTCCGACGCTGATAACAGACCGTGACAACATTATAGCAGTTTCGGGTGTTTCAAAAAAAGATTTTATGGAAAAGCGTGTCAGCGCCGAAATTGAAAATCTTATGAGCGAAAAGGAGTCATTTAAATCGCAGGGCACTGATCAAGGGGTTTCAATAGCTGAGGGTGTTGATAATTACAATGCAGGAGTGGTAGTTCCTATTGTATCTGAGGGCGACACAATAGGCTCAGTAATATTTGTTATGAAGGACAGCCATAACCCTACAGAAACAGAAGTAAAGCTTGCAGAAGCTGCAGCAGGCTTTTTAGGCAAGCATATGGAAGGATAGCAAAAAACCTTTCCTCTTTTGAGGAAAGGTTTTTATCTTATCTTGCTGTTAAAGGCAACCGCTTTTCCTAAAACGCGTATATGCTCAAGCTGTTCTCCGTCATAAACCATCGGCTGGTATTTTGGATTCTCAGCCTGAAGTATAACGCGCTTGCTTTCAGGGTAATAGTAAAATCTTTTTAAAGTTACTTCGTCATCATTAACGATAACTACGGCAATTTCACCATTTTCTACAATTGATTGCTCCCGTATAAATACAATATCTCCGTCCATAATACGGGCATTTATCATACTGTCCCCCTGTGCAGTTACGCAGAAATCTGCATTTATTTCCTTGCTTGCGTCTATTACTGTTTCATGTTCCTGCTCGCACATAACGGGCTTTCCGCAGGCAATTTCGTCAAGCACAGGGAGGCGTTTTACAACAACTTTTCTAAGCCCAAGCTTATCAAGATCATAAGAAACGCCATCGGGAGAATAACCCTTCAGGTAGTCAATAGTAACGCCGAAATACCCTGCCATTTTTATTAGAAGTGCATCAGAATGAGGACGTCTCTTGCTTTGTTCATACATTCCTACTGTACTTTTTGACACGCCTAAAATCTCTGCAAGTTCAGCTTGTGATAATCCCTCGCGTTTTCGTAAATCTTTTAATATTTCTCCAAACATTTTTTTACCCCTTTTTATTTTTTTCTACAATTTTCAACATTTATTTTATACCACAAAACGTGTTTTTGTCAATAGATTTACAAAATTTACCAAAAAAATTCGTTAAAATACCACAAAGCGTGGCAAAAAGTATTGACAAATTACACAAAGTGTGTTTTAATAGCATAACAAATCACAAAATGTGGACTTTTTGTGCGGATAAAAAAATCAACAAATAAGGAGATGATAAAGATGAACGAATATGCTGAAATTATGCGTATGGAGCGTTGCCGTACGATGAATTACGGCGCCGATTTTCCCGAGGAATCGGAAGCAAAATGTCCCGTGTGCAGCGGTACGGACTGGGATTTTTTATTAAAAGACTGCCATGGGGATATAATCGGCTGTGAAGACTGCGTAAGTAAAATCTATTATAATGAGCTTTTTTAAGTATTGGAGTGGGGTTAATGACAAGAAATGATTTGATGCAGGCGTATTACATAGGCAAAGAGATTGAATCGTGGAAAAATGAGGAAAAAAGGATTAAAAACAGCAATCAAGGTAGTAAAATAAGTAAAATGCTTTCAGAACTTGAACGTAAAAAGGAGGAAATAATTGACTTCATAATGTCAATTGAGGATCCGCAGATAAGGCTTATAGTAAAGCTAAGGTGCTATGACCGTTTAAGCTGGAATGCTGTAGCGGACAGAGTTGGCGGTATGAATACGGAATATACCGTAAAAAAGAGATTTTACAGATTTTTAGAAAAAGAGGGAGCATAAAATTTGTATTATATGTCCCGAAGAATTGTGGTAATATAGACTCAATTTGGAGGGAGAAAAATGACAAAAACTGATTTTTGGCTCACACAGGAGGGACTTTTGCTTATTGCTTCGTGGCGGCGCAGCGGCAGCAGTGTGAGCGAAATTGCGGAAAAAATCGGAATTTCCCAAAAAAAACTTGAGCGGCTTGCAAAAGCCGAAAAAGCGCTCGCAAGAGCTTTAAAGTACGGAAGAGAGCAGACAGATGCTATGGTAGAGGAGGCGCTCTTAAAAAAAGCTCTTGGCTTTTACGTATCGGAGGAAAAACGTGTGGTAAAAGCAAACGGTCAGGAGGAGATTACAACGGTTTCAAAGGAGGTCCCGCCTGATGTTGCGGCAGCATCGGCGTGGCTTAAAAACCGCTGTCCTGACAAGTGGCGCGATAAGCCCCAGGATAACGATAACGAAGTTTTCAGGCGTCTTGACAAAATTATGGGAGAACTCAATGCTGAAGCTGACAGATAAGCAAAAGGAGTTCTGGAAAAATGCAAATCATAGGTGGAATATCAAGGAGGGGGCAACGAGGAGCGGAAAAACATACCTTGATTACTACCTTATCCCGAGGCGGATTTTAAGTTGCAAAGGCGAGGGGCTTATCGTTCTTTTGGGTAATACAAAAGGTACGCTTTCGCGTAATATTTTAGAACCTATGCAGGCAATTTGGGGTGACAGGCTGGTAGGAAATATCGGCAGCGATAATACTGTAATGCTTTTTGGCAGAAAGTGTCACGCTCTCGGTGCTGACAAGGTTACACAGGTATCAAAGCTTCAGGGTGCAGGAATAGAATACTGTTACGGCGATGAAATTACAACCTGGAATGAGGATGTATTTTCAATGCTTAAATCCCGTCTTGATAAACCCAATTCTGTTTTTGACGGTACCTGTAATCCTGATAGTCCAAATCACTGGTTTTTAAAATTTTTAGAAAGCGACGCAGATATTTTCAGACAGCATTACACTATCTATGACAACCCTATGCTTTCTGAGGGTTTTGTAAAAAACTTAGAGCGCGAATATCGCGGAACGGTATATTTTGAACGTTTTATCCTTGGCAGATGGGCTTTGGCTGAGGGACTTATATATCCGATGTTTTCCTCCGACAGGCACATAACAAAGAACATTCCGAAAACTGGTGAATATTATGTATCCATTGATTATGGCACGCTAAATCCATGCAGTATGGGAATTTGGTGTGTAAAAGACGGTACCGCATACAGGATACGCGAATTCTATCACGACGGGAGAAAGAGCGGGCGGCAGATGACTGATGAAGAATACTATACAGAGCTTGAGCGATTAGCAGGTAATCTGCCTGTAAGTTATATTGTCATTGACCCGTCTGCGGCAAGCTTTATTGAAACTATTCGCCGCCACGGATATTTTTCGGTAAAAAAAGCGAAAAACGACGTTATCGACGGTATAAGGTTTACGGCGGGACTTTTATCGGACGATAAAATTAAAATTCACCCCGATTGCCGCGGATTTTTAGCAGAAATTACATCATATCGCTGGGACGAGCAGGCGGACATTGACCGCCCGATAAAGCAGAACGACCATGCGATGGACGATTTGAGGTATTTCTGCTATACAATCCTGAAAAAGATTTGGTAAACAATATGATTAAGAAGGTGATAAGCATTTTCAGCTTAAAAAACTATCTTGCGTCCTATGGCACTGTTAAAAATGATGCAATGAGCGCCGCAATAGAGCTATGGGACAGGCTGTATCATCAAAACAGCAAGCTTTCACTTGCATCTTCAATTGCCTCCGAAACAGCACGGCTTGCAACACTTGAAATGAAGTCGGAAATTTCAGGCTCCGGCCGTGCTGATTTTTTAAATCGTTTTTACAAAGATGCACTGAAAAAAATACGCACAGCGGTGGAAATCGCCTGTGCAAAGGGTGGAATTGTTCTAAAGCCGTATGTTTCAGACGGGAAGATACTTGTTAGCTTTATCGACGCAGAAAATTTCGTACCTGTCAATTTTGACGAAACAGGCAGAATTACCGATGCGGTATTTCTGGATAGGTTTTCGTCAGGGAAAAAGGTCTATACAAGGATTGAAAGGCACAGCTTTGAAGGAAAGAATTACATAATCCGAAACAGCGCGTTCTTATCGGAACAAGGCGGTGATTTAGGGAAAAGTATTTCTCTTGCCGATACGGAATTCTGGAAAGACATTGAACCATATGTCTGCTGTGAGGGTGTGGAAAATCCGCTCTTTGCGTATATAAAAATGCCTATGGCAAACAGCGTTGATATTCATTCACCGTTGGGAGTTTCAGTATATGCACGGGTAGTTCCGCTTTTAGAGGATGCGGAGAAGCAGTATGAACGTCTTATCTGGGAATTTGAGAGCGGAGAAAGAGCGCTTTATATTGACGAAAGCACGGTACGCCGTGATAAAAACGGGGAAAAAAGTCTTCCTGACAAGCGTCTTTACAGGATGTTAAATTCGGGAGACGATACGTTGTTTAAGGACTGGACGCCAGAACTTCGTGCAAACCAGATAAAAGAAGGGCTTAACGAGATTTTACGCCGTATTGAGTTTGGTACGGGACTTGCCTACGGCACTCTTTCCGATATTGAGAATGTTGACAGGACAGCAGAAGAATTTAGAGCATCAAAACAGCGCAGTTATACGCATATCTGTGATATTCAATCCGCTATAAAAAACGGACTTTCCGACCTTGCCTATGCTATGGATGTGCTTGCGGATTTATATTTGCTTGCACCAAGCGGAAAATTCAGCCTTTCCTTTGATTTTGACGACAGCATTATTGCTGACAGAAAGATTGAATTTGAGGAAAAACTGCGCCTTTTAGAAAAAGGGATTATAAATCCATGGGAAATAAGAGCATGGTATTTCGGAGAAGAGGAGCAGACGGCAAGAAAGAAACTTAACAGGCTGCAAAGAAAGGAAGAGTAAAATGAAAAAGAAGGATATTGAAAAAGTTTTCCCAAACATAACTGACGAACAGTTAAAAGAGCTTGAAAAAATTGAAACAGAGGCTTATGAAAGAGGGAAAAAGAGCGCTGAGGAACTTTATAAAAAGTCAGAATTTGAAAGACTTTTAAATGAGGAACTAACAAAGTCAGGTGCTAAGAATGAAAGGGCTGTAAAAGCACTATTGGAGCTTGAGAAAATAGGCTTAAATGAGGGTAAACTTAGCGGTTTTTCCGAGCAGATAGAAGAACTTAAGAAAAACTGTGCATATCTTTTCAATTCTGATGACAAAAAACCTCAGTTTACGGCTCAGAATAAGGGTACAAAAGAGCTCACAAAAAAGAGCTTTGAAAATCTCGGATATAAGAAGAGATTAAAACTTTTTCTGGAAAACCCTGCGCTCTATAAACAGCTTCAGGAAAGATAATTTATAAAATATTTTAGTCCACATAGGGACAGAAAGGCTATGGTATTATTATGGCACTAACAAAAATAAGCGATTTGGTAAATCCTAAGGTTATGGCGGATATGATTTCTGCAAAAATTGAAAAAAAGATAGTGGTAGCTCCTTTTGCAAAGATTGACGATACACTTTCGGGTGTTGCAGGTGACACAATTGTTGTACCTCAGTACTCTTACATAGGCGATGCAGATGATGTTGCAGAGGGCGTTGAAGTGGGCACAACAAAGCTTGTAACAACTACAACAGAAGCAACAATCAAAAAGGCTATGAAGGCTGTTGAACTTTCTGATGAGGCGGTATTGTCCGGCTACGGAAACCCCATAGGCGAAACAAATAATCAGCTTGCAATGGCAATCGCCGCAAAAGTTGATAATGACGCTATGGACGCACTCCAGACAGCGTCTTTGGAATATGAAACAGACAGTATAATCTCCTATGACGGAATAATTGACGCTATTGATAAATTCGGTGAGGAGTCAAACTGCAGAAAGGTAATATTTGTTCACCCATCACAGCTTACACAACTCCGCCACGACGAGGACTTTATTTCAAGAGAAAAGTATCTCGGCGATGTTGCGGTAACGGGCGAAATCGGAATGATTGCAAATACAATCGTTGTTCCGTCTAAGAAGGTGCCTTTAGAGGACGGACATTATATTTGCCCGATTGTTAAGATTTCAGAGGACAGGGAAAGTGAGGACGAAACACCTGCTCTTACCATTTACATCAAAAGGGATACAAATGTTGAAACAGAAAGACAGACTCTAAAGCGTGTTACAGACATATCTGTTGATAAGTTCTATGCTGTTGTTCTATCAAATGAGGGCAAGGTCGTACTTGCAAAATTTGCAAAAGAAGCAGCGGTGTCATCGGGTGAAGAGGAAGTAACAGAAGACAACGACACCGAATAAGGAGGCTTTTTAAATGATAGTGGGATTTTACGGCAGAGTCTATGGAAATGATGCAAAAATTCCGCTTGAAAGCTTTTATTTATGGGAAAAGCGTGCCGTCGCGGCACTGAACCGTTTTACGGCGCGCGATGTTGCCCAGTCCCCTGACGATAATGTAAAGATGTGTATTTGCGAGACGGCTGAATTCTTATACGAAAAGGCTAAAACAAGCGGAATTATATCAGAAAACAATGACGGCTACAGTGTACACTTTGAACAGGGGAAAACGGAGGAAGGTATATACAATATTGCCGTAAAATGGCTTTCAAAAAGCGGACTTTTATATAGGGGTGACGTCTTATGATTAACGAAACCTGCGCAACCCTATGGCACAGCGGCACAAGATATTTTTTCCCGTATGTATCAGCCAGGGTTTGCTCTTCAATCGCTAAAAACGGCATAAAGCAAAAAGGTTTTTTTGACGATAGTGTATGCACCTTGAGGATTCCGACAAAAACTGAGCTTGAGCTTTCCATAGGCGATTTTGTCAGGATTGGAAAGCATAGCGGAGATGCTGACAGAAATGCTGATTTTAAGGTGATGAAAATATATAATAATTTAAGGGGAGTAACACCGCATTACAGGTTGGTGTGCGAGAGATAGATGAGCATAATTGAAAGCATAAAAGACTATTTGGCTGCTTGTCCGTATCTTTCGGGAAAGGAGATAAATATCAACTATTTATCTCCAAATCCTGATAGCTTTGCAATAGACAATGTAGCTAAAAATCCGATAGTAAAGCGATATGTAAGCGGAGAAACCATAAGGCAGTACTGCTTTTTACTTGCGGGAAGAGTGGTTTATGACGGAGATTTAAACTCTAACATAGAGATTTCACAGTTTTTTGAAAGTTTTGAAAACTGGATTTCTGCGCAGAATGAGGCGGGAGTCTTTCCCGATTTAGCAGATAACGATATAACTCCGATAGCTATTGAGGTTACCAAAAGCGGAGAAATTCAGGATACCGCAAGGACATCTGCCAGAATTCAATTTGAATTGAGATTGCTTTACAAGCGGAATAATTAAATATTTGCCTTGATTTTGGGGGCAGAAAGGAAAAGTTTTATGATAAAGAGAAGTGAAAAGCTGGCGTTTATGCAGGTCACGGAAGGTGCAAATACCGTTTACAGGCGAATGACGGAGTTCACCGAGCTTTCCGTATCGAAAAATCCAAAGGAATATTCACGTAAATATGTTGACGAGAGCACAGAAAGAAATGCTGTTATAGGGTACTCTCCTGCAATATCCTATAAAATGGATTTTAATCCCGAAAACTCTGTTCATAAAGAGTTTGCAAATATTGCAGACCGCGAATTAACAGGTGAAGACGCCGTAAAAGATATTGTAATTGTTGACCTTACATCAGATGACGGGGAAGGTGTTTGTAACGCTGTAAAGAGAGCGTTTTCCATAATCCCGTCTGCTGAGGGAGACGACAGCGATACATACACTTTGAGCGGAAATATGAAGGCTTCGGGCGAGATTGTGTTCGGAACTTGCGAGTCTACAGATGACTGGCAGACTGTAACTTTTACCGAGGCGGAGTAATAAATATTAACGTGCCGAAAAGGAGTAAGAATGAATATAATTACAGATATACTGCCTGACAGCATTGAATACAAAGGAAAGAATTATCCAGTAAAAACAGATTTTAAAGTATGGCTTAAATTTCACAAGATTTTAAAAGACAAAAACAAAAGTCCCGCCGAAAAGTCCACATTATCCATACTTTGCTGTTTTGACGGTGAAAGATGCAAAAAGCTGCCTGATACCAGTACAGAGGCGCTTGAGGCACTTTTGAGCTTTTTTTCAGGCGGATATAGGACTGAAAAGGGCGAAAGGTCAGCTAAAAGCGAAAAGGTGTTTGATTTTACAGAGGATTCGGGATATATCTACTCAGCTTTTTTTCAGGAATACGGTATAGACCTATCAAAGTCCAGTATGCACTGGTACAGATTTCTTGCTCTTTTAAACGGTCTTTCAGAAAGCACTCAGCTAAGGAAGATTATTGCGTGGCGAAGCGTGAATTTGTCTGAGATTAAAGACCCTAAAAGGCGTGATTTCTATCGCAGAATGAAGAACATATATAAACTATCAAGTGATGGAAAATCCGCTCTTACAGAGGGAAAGATAGCAAGTGAGCTTGGCAAGGCATTTTAGCTTTGCTGCGCATATTCGGCATGTTATTAAAAAGAGGTATACAAAAAAATGAATAATTTATTTGAATTTACTTCAGAAATAAAAGAAAAAATCAGGAGTTGGTCAAAAAATCTGCTCAGTGAAATTAAATCCACGCTTTCGCTGGGGACACAAAACTCATCTGTAAGAAATGAGGTAGGAAAATATATTGCCTTAGATATTTCATCAGGTCTTGCGGAAAACAATAAAGAAGTAGTAAAGGCATTTTTAAACGTGCTTGATAAGCTCAAGTATGAACGCAGCCTTGATTTGATAAGCGAAGATGAATACTATACACAGCTTGAACGCCTAAGGAACAGATATTTTGCAAAAGGGACACAAAACTGGTTAAAATATACCGCTGAGATATATACATACCAGAAAAAGTCACTTGAGCAGGAAAAGGAAAATATCGTTTCGATGTACGACGATATTTCGCGGTATGCAGAGGGTAAGCTTTCAGAGATTATAGATAAGCAGTCGGCTTTTGCGGAAAAGATAAAGGATTCGGGAAAGCTCTTTGATAAAAATAACATAACCTTGGGCGATACATCGCAAGTCTATTATTCTATGCACGATATGCGCAAGGATATAGAGAATATAAAGCTGTATAAGGAACTTTTGGAGGATTTTTCCAAAAGATCGGACAGCCTGGGAATAGAAGAAGGCATAAAAAAAGGATTTTTAAAGGAGCTTTCAGAGGAAGATTTTTACACATCAATAGGACTTCTAAAGAGCATAAAAGCAAATAACGATAAAGATGTATTTAATTATCTCACAGCGTGGAATGAAAGGAATATTCTTGCTGATTCCGTAGCTGCAAAATCCTTTGAAGATGATTTTAATCAAAGTGTAGAGGACGCATATGAAAATATGAAAGATGTTCTTATGCGTGCAGGATATGAAATTCCTGAGGGTTTCTTTGCAAGCGGCAGTTTATCTGCACAAAAGTTCGGAGATGCCTTTGTCGGAGAAATTGAAACACAAATGGAGAGGATACGTTCTATTATAGATTCATTTAACAGTGAGCTGTCAGAGTATGCGCGGATTTCTGAAGGAGTAACTTACAATACTTCAAATACATCTTACAATATTCAGTCTTCAAATGCCGATGATACTGTTGAAAAAATACGGCGATATGAAACGGTTAAACGGCTTGCAGGTATCGGTTAGGAGGGGATAGAATGTTTGAAATGATTTTTTATAATAGCCGCGGCAGCGTTGTGTTTGGTGGCGGAAGAACCGGAAGTCGCTTTAAAATAATTGAGGCAGACGGTCTGGGGATTTCGGGGAAAAGTTACAAAAGCTGCACTTTTGAAAATTGCTCTGGTCAGGAAACGGTTTATGTGCATAATAATGCAAGAACTATAACTTTAAAGGGCGATTTTTTTATGGGGCAAGAATACATTGAAGATTATAAAAATGCTCTTTCTGTGCTTGACAAAGAGGGAATGTTGCAGATAAAAACATACGGCGATGCTGTTAGGATAAAGGCGTATTGCACACAGTTTTTGGCACTTGAGAAAAAGGGTAATTATCTGCCTTTTACAGTGCAGTTTGTGTGTGATGAACCATATTTTGAGAGTGCTAATGGGTATGAGGTGGCAGTTTATAAGACTGTCGGAAATCTTTCAAGTGAATTTGAATTTCCCGGCGCATTTTCAGAGCGAATCACAAGGCGTAACGTTTATATAAATGCAAGTGCAGAAACAGAGCCGATGATAATAATCAATACAGGGCGTACTCCGGGCGGAGTTTTACATATACAAAATCATACAAGCGGAGAGCATCTTGACATAAATTATGAGCCTCTTGGAAATGAATGTATAACGGTAGATGTGAAAAACCGAAGAATATTTAATCAAAATGGTGACAATCTTTTAAATTATCTTGCTGACGACAGCTTTTTTGATGGGTTTCATCTTTACCCGGGTGATAATGATATTGAAGTGCTTATCGGTACGGCAAATACCGAGCTTGAAGTTATGCTTATGTATAACGAGCGTTTTTTGGAGGCGGTTTATTAATGCTTAGGGTATATAACTTTGAGTTTGAGCTGATTTATATAGAGCAAAAGGTAAAAAGCACAAGCTGGACAATTTATTATAACGGTATAGGTACATTTGAAACACATCTGCCATTAAATTCAGGACTTTTAGAAGTTACATCGCAGAATAAATACCTTGTTATTTGTGAAGATGATAAGGCGGCAATCTTGACGGGGCGTGAGATTGGCGATGAGCTTGTTTTGTACGGAAGAACAGCAAACTGGATTTTGGGAAAGCGAATAGCCCCTAAGACCGAAAGCATAACAGAGCAAGCAGGGACTATATGTAACAATCTTGTAGGGAATGCCTTTTCAGATGTCCAAAATTTTGCAGTTACAGAGCCTTGCCAGACCGAATCGGTAACGGTAGAAAGAAGTACATTTAAACCTGTTCTGAACTCAGTATCAGAGTGTCTTGCGCTTTGCGGTGCAGGGCACAGCGTGAATTTTGATACAACCCAAAAAAAGTGGATTTTTAAGGTATATAAAGGTACAGAACTTCCGCTCTTGATTTCCGAGGCAAACAAAAATGCTTATGACACGTCTGCGAGCTATGATATATTGGATTTAGCCGACTGCGGATATTACGGAGAAAACGGCTATCTGCAGGGACAAAACAGCGGAATATACCGATGGGAAACAGTTTTGTCGGGTGAAAGTGCTGATGAGGCGGCAATTTCTCTTAAGGAAAAGAAAGAGAATGCACAGCTTTCGCTTAAGATGCGGGGTTTAGAACTGGGAAAAGATTATAACATAGGAGATATTGTAAGAATACAGATAATTAAGGAAGATTGGAGAATTACTGAAAAGAAACTTATATCAGGAGTGAGGATTCTGAAAAAAGGCGGATTTTCAGAAGAAATTCCTATATTCTATGAAACAGGAGGTACAGCATAATGGCATACAAATGTTTATTTATGGATAATGATGTTTACACTGCACAAGATGTGAATGATGCAATATCAAATATTGCCTCGGGCGGAATTTGCGGATACCCGTTTGGAAACAGTGCATTATCAGATTTAAATGCCGCAATAGCAGAGCTTGCAAATGGCGGAACTGATTATAAAGGTACAAGCTGCCTTTTAGTTAATGATGGAGGAACATATAAAATATCAGAAGGCACTTGCATTATGAATGACGGTTCACAAATTGTATTTGATTCATATGGACATGAGATAACTCGCGAAGCTGGGGTAAAACAGTATGTTTATTTAGAACGCGATGTTTTGCATAACACCATAAATGTTGTAGTGGCCGACCAAAGCGGCGGACAGGATACAATACCGCTCGCAGAAATAGCGGCAAATGGAGATATTACAGACAGAAGATGCTTTGCAAGCGCAAAATTATCTTTATCTGCAGAACCGAAAAATATAGGTATAACAAAGCATATATCAAGTGGTGGCTCCACAATGTCCTCAGGCTACT
>JAIKVQ010000211.1 GCA_024685565.1 Bacillota bacterium | reverse complement strand
TTTTCTTCCCTCCAAGTCATCCTTTGCTCTTCTTACTGCAGCTATCATCTCATCAATCATTGCTATCGGATCTTTAGCATTCATTATGCCCGATGCCGCTCCTGCCGCCTCCGAGCCTGCCATAATGAAGTCATAAACCTGCTGACCGTTTGTGATGCCTGCCGCTTGCTCAATGAGTATTTTATCGTCAATTTTCCTGATCTCGCGTATAACTTCCATAACATAGCCCATATCGCTGACACCGCCGCCTGTACCGCCTATTAACTCCGACGGTTCGGGATTTATGATGTCAGGGTGAAGCTCTGCTATCGCCTTTGTCTCTGCCACGCTGTCCGCACAGGCAAATACAAGCATATCAAGCTCGTTTGCCCTGTCTATCGTTGCCTTTATTTGAGGTAAGCTCATAGGCTTTTCACAGTGGTTTACAACAACGCCCTCCGCACCTGCCGCTTTTAACGCTTCGGGAAGAATATCCGCCATGCCTCTGCCCGGTCTTAAAGTATCCATATACGGTGCTAAAACAATCAGATTTTTCGTATTTTCAACCACTCTGCGGATTTCAACTGCGGGACAGATGAAAAGTACATCAATATCGTACTTTTCAGCCGCTTTATCGGCAGCAAGAGCATACTCCAAAACCTTGTCCCCATATATGTAATTTTTTGTGCCGATTTCAAAATACGGCGTTCTTATTTTTCTTTTCATTATCTTATTCACTTTCCTTATTTATTTTTCCTTGAGTTGTTGCTTCTTTAAAGTATATATCGTTTTCCAATCCTTTTTCCATTTCTTTCTTTTGTGCTTCATATACTGATTTTGGAATACTCGGTGTTCCCTTTGAAAATGTGGGAATGAGCTTATCTCCCGCAACATTCGGGTCAGTACACATAGTATCATTTCTGAATTTCTC
This sequence comes from Bacillota bacterium, assembly GCA_024685565.1. Lineage (GTDB taxonomy): Bacteria > Bacillota > Clostridia > UBA1381 > UBA1381 > UBA1738. Next base: position 3,641 of record JAIKVQ010000211.1, on the reverse strand, counting down.
TCGGACAGCTTTATCACGAAGATTTGGAATATCCATAGGAATTCCGCCATTTAATATTGAGCGGTATGCAAACATTCCCGGCAAAAACATATCCATTGCCTCATACACATCAATAATGTCTGCATCATTTTCTCCCAAAATTTTCTTTACAAACTGATCCATACAGTAATAATCAGAGCCGCCGTGACCAAAATACTTGTCCAGATTATCCGCATAGCCCTTTGGCTCATAGCTTTCAAGGTGTTCCTCTCCATATTCACCCGCATATTCATCGGCATTTACATATATTTTCGATACCTCGCCTGCTTTTGCATCTTCACGGGCAGTTTCCATTCGTCCCTTTGAACCGTAAACCGAGTACCAGACAGAGTTTTTATATAATCCTCCGTGAATACTTTTTATAATACCGCCATTTTCAAGAAGTACCATTTCTATACCAAAAGAGCCGCCTTTATCTCCGACATTCAGCCTTCTTTTATTCATCGTTCCTTCAAAACCTGTAACCGAAATAGGTCTCAAGCCTGTTATATGAATAATAGGACCCAATGAATGTGTGCAATAAAATGTGGAATATTTATTATTTCTCCAATGGTTTTCATCACCGTATGTAAGCGATGTCCATATATTCTCGCAATTATGGATATACTCACCCTCGCCGTACTCAAATTCGCCTATTTTGCCCTCTTGATACAGCTTTTTCATTTCATAAGGCGCAAGCATATAGCAATAGTTCTCGCCGTATGCGTATACCTTCCCTGTTTTTTCAACGGTTTCGATAAGTTCAACCGCCTCCTTCATAGTCTGACACGGCAAAACCTCGCTGAAAACATTGAGACCTTTATTTAAACATCTTATCGCAAACGGAGCGTGCTCATTAGCGTAATTTGCCAATATTACAGCGTCCATATCATGCTCAATAAAATCCTCAAAATTATCATAATAGGTTATAGAGTCATCATTCAAATTCTTTTTTTGTGCTTCTATTGCATCAAGCCACTTATCGCAAATTGCCACAACCTTAGCCTTTGAAGATGCCTCACAATAATTAATCATACTTGTGCCCCTATATGCACCGAGAACTCCTATTCTTACTTTCTCCATAATGGTCCCTCACTTTTTTATATTAAAATTTCAAAAAATATCGCAAAAGCGCAAAAACAACCGGAATTGTTATTATGCTGACAACTGTTGAAATAAAGCAGGTGCTCGCACCTGTTTTGCTGTCTCCGCCGAATGCTTCGGGAAAGACAATACTGTTAAGTCCAAAAGGCATAGCAAGCGTCGCTGTTGTAATTAAAATTATTTCACTGTCTATTTTCATAAGATACATAATTATAAAACATATTGCGGGTATTAAAATTCCGCGAACAATCGCAGCAATATATGATTTGACGCTCAAAAATACAGGCTTAATAGGGATACCGCCCAGCACAAATCCTGTTAAAATCATAGCTGTAGGCGACATACAGCCCTTTGCAGATATGACCGCTTTGTCTAAAAATGCAGGAAGCTTAAGTCCTGATAAACCAAATAAAATACCAAGTGCTATTGCTATAATATTCGGATTAAAAAGCCTCTTTATGTTCCACTCTTTATTAGGATTTAAGACATATATTCCGTATGTAAAAATCATAAATTGAAACGGAATTACGAAGATCATCATCTTGAAAAGCGCCAATTCACCGAATACTGCCTCAACAATCGGATAGCCCATATATCCTATATTTGGTATTAAGAAGCTATACATATATACATCTTTTTGCATTTCATCTTCCCCAAAGACTTTTGAAAATAGCTTTGCCAAGAAAAATGCAAATACAATAACAGCGATGCCCGCATATAAAAATGAAATATTTTCCGAAATACCTTTAACCGTGCAGTTATCCGAAAAGGATTTAAAGCATACACATGGCAGAAAAATGTTTACCAACAGCGCAGACAGCACTGTGCTTACACTATCTCCACCTATTTTTTTCTTTTGAAAAGCATAGCCTGCCAGCATAAATAAAAACATCATTAGTATTTGATTTATCGTTAAATTAAAAGTTTCTATCATTTTTTATCTGCTTCCTTTTTATACCTTACCATATCGTCAAATCGGTCTTTTCTTTCATATAGCTTTCGATAAGGAAATAATCGCCGTAAGAAGCATATAAATGTCTTCCGTTCTGCTCCTTCAAAATCCCCATTACATTTTCGTCATAATCAATGTAGCGTTCAAGACTATTTCTTAGAAGCCTTTTATATTCCTGTAATTTTACATTCGGTTTATGCTTTTCTATTTCAATTATTCCGCATAAGATAATCGCAGCAGCGGATGTATCCAATGATTTTTCCACATCATCTGTAAGTCTGAAATCCCATACAGGAATATCGCCGTGACACTCTCTTATAAACTTTTCAAGCAGTTTAATTGAAATATCTAAATATTCTTCTTTTTTAGTGTATTCATACGCTATGGCAAATCCGTAAATAGCCCATGCCGTACCTCTTGCCCAATGAGAACCCACGCAAAATCCGTCATAATTAGCTTCACCCAAAGCCTTGCCCGTTTCCTCCGAGAATCTATATGCGTGCGTAATCGAATAATCCTCACGGATAAAGTGCGTTAACACGGTGTCTGCATGTGCCGTCGCAATTTTTTTATAAAACGGGTGCCCGCTTATTTTGCTCGCACGGAAAAGCAACGGAATATTCATCATACAATCAATGATTGCAAGTCCACCGCTTTCTGTGAAAAAGTGATTTTTTGCAAGCTCCCCATCAACATAATCGGGAATTTTATTATCCATTCGTCCCCATGCTCTGATATAGCCACCATTTGGTTCATATCGCATAGCAAGACAGTCTGCGGCTTTTAATACGATTTTTTTATATTCTTCATCACCTGTAATTACATACATCATTACCGCATACGGAGAATATAAAAATCCCAAATCGTGCATGGTTTCCATAGGTGTTTTAAACACCTTGTCGGCATATTCTTCCTTAAATTGCTCTGCCCAATCTAAGAAGATTGCATTTCCTGTATCTTTGTATGCCCAAAGAGCCATTCCCGTAAAAAAGCTCTGTGTCCAATTAAAAATATGTCCTAATTTTATGCGACTTTCTCTGTTTTTCAGATAATCTCCATCAACAGTTCCCGGAAATTCCCGTAAATCATTTCCGATTTTTTTAATATTGTTCTCTAATTTCTTTATCAACTTATCAGGTATTTGTCCCATTGTTCTAATTCCTCACAGCACACAGCAGAAGTTATTTCTCCTGCTGTGTGAAATATATTTATTTATACCTCGGTCCGTACTTCTTACAAGCGGCATAATCTGCTGCCTGTGCGTCCTCTGTACCGAATGCTGACCATGCGTGAGGTCTGTATACCTTTTCTTCAGGCACATTGTGCATTGTTACTGGAATTCTTAGCATTGCGCAAAGCGTTATAAGGTCTGCGCCAACATGACCGCCTACCGTTACGCCGTGATTTGCGCCCCAGTTTGCCATAACGCTGTATACATCCTTAAATGCGCCGTGTCCTGTTAAAATAGGTGCAAACCATGTTGTAGGCCATGTTCTGTCTGTTCTTAAATCAAGCACATTATGTATATCATCAGGAAGGTCGCAGGTATAGCCCTCTGCTATCTGTA
>JAIKVQ010000174.1 GCA_024685565.1 Bacillota bacterium | reverse complement strand
ACGGCATCTACCTTAAAAGATGCGCTTCCTTACACGGCGGCGGACGGAAAATACAATGACGAATCGGAGAAAAGACCGAATTGGTGGACAAATTCTTTCTGGGCAGGTATTCTTTGGCAGATGTATGATGTTACAGGGGATAAGATTTACGCCGAATATGCCATAGGCTGTGAAAAGAAGCTTGAAAAAGTGCTTTATGAATATGAAAAAGACGACCACGATTTGGGTTTTTTGTGGCTTTTGTCAGGTGTGGAGCATTTTGAGCATTTTGGTGACAAAAAAGCTAAAAATGATGCACTTTTGGCAGCAAGCGTTTTAGCGTCAAGGTATGACCTTACCGCAAAGGTAATAAGAGCTTGGAACGGCGAATGGGCAAGAGGTCTTGCAATCATAGACTGTATGATGAATCTGCCACTACTTTATTGGGCAAGCGAACAGGAAAAAGATACAAGATTTAAAAAAATTGCTATGTCGCACGCAGATAGTGTTATAAAAAATTTTGTCCGTGATAACGGAAGCGTTTGCCATATTGTTAAGTTTGACACCGAAACGGGTGAAAGGCTTGAAGATTTGGGCGGACAGGGGTATAAGCAGGGTTCATCCTGGACAAGAGGACAAGGCTGGGCAATTTACGGCTTTATCCAAAGTTATCAATGGACGAAAGAACAAAGATATTTAGAAACAGCAAAAAAAGTTGCAGATTACTTTATCCAAGAGGCAAAAAAGAATGACTATAAGATAAAATGTGATTTTTGTCAGCCTGAAAATGATAATTTGTATGATTCAAGCGCTGCTGCCATCGCTAGCTGCGGTATGATTGAAATATACAAAGAAACAGGCGAAAAGAAATATTTAGAGGAAGCAGAAAAACTGATTTTGGCAACCTCTGAAAACTTCTGTCCGTGGGACAATGAAGAAGATCAAGCACTTGTTAATTTTGGTAGTGAGAGCTTTGAAAAGCATGAGCATTTGGCACTCATTTACGGAGACTACTATTTCTTCCGTGCAGTTTGTGAGCTTAATGAAATCTTAGATTAAATGCTTGAAAAAACTAATCAAAATATTAATACTAAAGAGGCTGAAAAGTGATAGAGAAATCTTTGAAGGAAAACTTAATAAAGGAATATCCGTATAAAACGGAGATGCACGCACATTCATTTCCTGCAAGTGGGTGTAGCGAGGTGAGCCCTGAACAGCTCGTGAAAATTTACGCAGGTTTAGGATATAATTCACTTGTACTTACCAATCATTTTATTCATAAAAACTGTCTTTTGGCGCAGTATGAGAAAAGCGGTATAGAATTATGGTATGATGAATATAAAAAGGCAAAAGCGTATGGGCAAGAATGTGGATTAAATGTAATCTTGGGTGCTGAGATTAGGTTTACCGAAAATGAAAATGATTATTTAATTTACGGATTAAATAAGGAAATGCTTAAGGAGATATATGAATATCTGCCATTTGGTATAGAAAATTTTAGAAAAAGCTACAAAATGCCAGATAGTGTGTTTATGCAGGCACACCCGTTTCGTGATAATTGTAAACCGATTAGACCCGAATTGTTGGATGGAATAGAAACACTAAATATGCATCAGGGGCATAATTCAAGAATTGCTATAGCAACAGAATACGCAAGTGCGACTGATTTAAAGATAGTAAGCGCAGGCACTGATTTTCATCATTTGGGCAGGAAACACGAAGGTGCTGCTGCATTACGCTCAAAAGAAGAGGTAACTGACTCCTTTCAGCTTGCAAAAATTCTAAAAAAAGGGGATTATTTATTAGAAATAGGCGGTAGTGCTATTGTATTACCGTAATAAGAATAAAACGGAAAAGTTGCTTCAGAAAAAAACTAAAAGAGGATATTATTTTATGATAGAGCTTTCAATAATTGATAAAGACGGAAAACAATTACTTTCCCAAAAGGGTGAGAGTGTAGATATTACATATGAAAAAGAATATCAAGAAGGTGATAAAATCATTATACGGAAAAAGGATACAGATTTTGTTGCCTTAAAGCTTGATGACTATCTTGATGAAAGCATAGTATTTTCTGAATCGAGCTCCTTAGAGTTTGAAATCCCTTTCGGAAATCTTAAAAGAGGCTATGACAAGAACGCATTTTCGGGAAACAGTCATCATATAAGGGTATATGAGCCGAGCGATGATATAAAATACGGCTACCGTAATATTGCACTTAATAGCTGCGACAGACGCGGACAGAAAAGATATTTCCCTCATGCATATGCAAATCTTGTAACAAGGGAAGATGTTTGCTTTTATGAAAGGAATGCAATAGACGGAGTTTGCGAAAACAAAGGTCACGGCGATTATCCGTATCATTCCTGGGCAGGCGGTGCGAGAGAGGATTTAGAATATTACATT
>JAIKVQ010000194.1 GCA_024685565.1 Bacillota bacterium | reverse complement strand
GGAATAAAGAAACAGCTTGACCCGAACGGAATCATGAATCCGTTCAAGCTCGGCTTATAAGGAGGGATAGAGTATGCAGTTTACACAAAAATCAAGAGAACATATAGACTCGTGCCGTTTCTGCTGGATGTGCCACCATGTGTGTCCGATAGGAAATGCGACAGGCTTAGAAAGAAACACCGCAAGAGCAAGAGCTTTGGGACTTTCCCTTGTTGCAAGAAATGCTGTTGAATACTCGGAGGACATTATAAATAATGTCTACGAATGTTCCCTTTGCGGCGGCTGTATGACAGACTGTGTAACAGGCTGGGACCCTGTTATGTTTGTAAAGGAAGCGCGGCTTGGTGCGGCTTTGGACGGCAAGCTCCCCGATTATGCTATGAAAATGATCGAAAATGTGCAGAAAAAGGGCAATATTTACGGCGCAAAAACAGGGAAGGCACTTTCCGATAAGATAAAAACCTTAAAAAAGAGCGATACTCTTCTCTTTTTAGGTGCGGACGCAAGATATAAGCTTCCTAAATGTGCAATAGAGGCAATAGACCTGCTTAAAAAGCTCGGCGCAGGCTTTACCGTTTTGGAAAATGAGCCGGACAGCGGATATGCTATGGACTTTTTGGTAAGCGCAAGCGCAGAAACAAAGGAAATTGCGGAAAAATGCGCAAAAGCTCTGACTGATTTTAAAACGGTTATTTGCTATGACCCGCAGGATGCTAAAATCATGAAGAGGGAATATAAAGAGTGGGGAATAAAGGTTAAAGCGGATGTAGTTACATTTACGGAATTTCTTGCAAAAACGCTGAAAAAACAAAAGATAAAGAAGAGTAAATTCGTATTCACACCGCAGGACAGCGCACTTTTAGCACGCGATCTTGAAGAAACCGAGCCCATCCGCGAAATTCTTTCAAAAATCGGTACGGTTTCTGAAATGCTGTTAAACGGCAAGTATACAATGCTTGCGGGAAATCTCATTATGAATGAGTATATGCCGGAGGTTATGGAGAAGGTAGCAAAAAACAGGTGGGAGAATGCCAAGAATATGGACACGAAGATTTTGGTTACGGAAAATCCTGCCGAATATCTACTGCTTAAGAAAACAAAACCGTCGGGTATTGAACTTTTAACCTTGGAGGAGGCAGTATCAAAATGCTTGTAAGTCTTAAAACTGTTATTGATTTAGCGGAAAAAGGTAATTTTGCAATTCCAGCATTTAATGTTTACAATACAGAAACTGTAATGGGAGTCGCAAAAGCTGCTGAGGAAGCAAGAGCACCTATTATAATTCAGGTTTACCCTCGTCTTTTAAACGAGGAGGTTGGTTACTATCTTAGTCCTGCAATAGTTGCGGCGGCAAGACAGGCAACTGTTCCGATTTGCTTTCACTTGGACCACGGTCCGTCTGAGCTTGAGGTTCAAAAGGCTTTAAGATGGGGCGCAACCGGTGTAATGTATGACGGCTCTGTTCACCCATTTGAAGAAAATGTTAAAAATACAAAACATATTGTTGACATTTGCAAATCTATAGGTGTCACTGTTGAGGGCGAACTCGGTCATATCGGTAGTGTAAATGATGATACTATGGATGAGTTCACAAATCCTGATGAGGCGGCAGAGTTTGTAAAAAGAACAGGTGTCACATGTCTTGCTGTACTAATAGGAAACGCACATGGTCATTACAAAAAAACTCCTAAATTAGACATTGAAAGAGTTAAAGCAATACGCGAATCAACAGGCGGAATTCCTTTGGTGCTTCACGGCGGCTCTGGTATTCCTGATGATCAGGTTAAAGCTGCGATAAAAGCAGGAATACGCAAAATGAATATAGGTACAGATGTATGCTGCGCCTTTGCAGACGGAACAAAAGAAACACTTGATGACCCGAACAGAAGCCTTGCAGTTGATTTGTTTATGAAGCACCCTATTGAAACAGTAAAGAAACTTGCGCTTGAAAAAATAAAGCTCGTAGGTGCGGACGGAAAGGCGTAAGCTATGAATAAAATAGTTGGAATAGGTGCAAATGTATATGACACTCTCATAAAACTTAAAAGCTATCCCAAAGAGGATACAAAAATGAGGTGTGAGGGTGTGAAAATGAGTGGAGGAGGTCCCTGCGCAACGGGGATTGTGGCAGCCGGCAAGCTTGGAGCAAAATGCGCATTTATCGGTAATATTGCCGATGATAACGGCGGTAATTTCCTAAAAGGCGATTTTGAAAGATTTGGTGTATCGACAAAACTTTGCAAGATAAAGACGGGATATGCCTCCTTTTCATCATACATTTGGCTTGCAGGCGATAAAACAACAAGAACTATTGTCTTTGACAAAGGCAATCTTCCGCCTACAGAGCTTGATGAAACGGCTAAAAAAGCGATTGCGGAAAGTCAGGTTCTTATGGTTGACGGAAACGATTTGGACGCAGCAATAGCAGGCGCAAAAATAGCAAAGGAAAACGGAACGAAGGTGCTTTACGATGTAGGCGGACTATATGACGGCATCGAAAGACTTCTTCCGTATGCCGATATTTTAATTCCGTCCGAGGAATTTGCACTGGGTTATACGGGAGCGGAAACTGCGGAAGAGGCGGCAAAAATCCTTTTTGATAAATATAACCCTGAAGTTGTAGTTATAACACAGGGCAAAAATGGCGGAGTTCTGTTTGACGGAAAGGAAATCAGGAACTATCCTATATTGCCGGCAGATGTGGTTGACTCAAACGGCGCCGGCGATGTTTTCCACGGTGCATTTGCATTTGCCATAACAAAGGGATATGACGCATATAAATCATGCATCTTTTCAAGCGCGGTATCGGCGCTAAAGTGTACCAAAGTAGGTGCAAGAGATGCCGTTCCGACATATGATGAAACGATTGCGTTTTTAAAGGAGTGTGGATATAATGAATTTTAAGAGAACATGGAACAAAAAGTATGGTAAGTCAGAAATTTTTGCAAAAGATAATTCATACTGCAAAAATGTTGAAATTGATATGCTAAAACTTGCCGATGGCGAGAAAAAGGTATACAGTGAACAAGATAAGGAATACGGTGTACTTATTTTGGGCGGAAAATGTACGGTAGAAGGCAAGGACTTCAAATACGAAAACATAGGCGAAAGAGAGACTGTTTTTGACGGACCTGCAACCTGCGTATATGTGCCGAGAAATACAGAATTTACAATCACAGGTGTTGGCGAAGTATCAATTTGTATTACAAAATGCCCGTCAAATAAGGACCATAAGCCATCGCTTATCAGTCCAAAAGATGTTGTAATAAAAGATATGGGAAAACCCGGCTGGCAAAGACGCGCATTCTTCATTTTAGACGAGAGGGTTGATGCAGACCAGATATATATCGGCGAATGTTATGTTGAAGGCGGACAATGGGCAAGCTATCCTCCGCATAAACATGATGACATGAATATGCCGACAGAAGCTAATACAGAAGAAATCTATTACTATGAGTTTGAAAAACCGCAGGGATTTGGTATTCAGAAAGTTTACACAATGGAGGGTGATATTGACGAAACATATACCGTAAAATCGGGCGATTTTGTTGAAATCCCAAGAGGCTACCACCCTTTCCATGCGGCGCCCGGCTACAAAAACTATTATTTATGGATAATGGCAGGACCTGTAAGAGGCTTTTATATGACGACTGATGAAGAACATAAATGGTTAAATGGCTGAATTTTTGAAAGGTAGATGTTTAATATGCTTGCCAAATTAAAAGAACTCAATCCTGAACTTGAAATATATAGTATAAAAGATGAGAAATTTAAGCAGTACGGGAAAATAATCGATATAGATACAAACGAGATTGTTTCAGCCTGCGAAAAACTGGAATTTCCGAAAAAAAACAGTCAGTATAAGCCGTCGGTAAAAGCTTTAGAGGAACTTTTATGCGCAGAAAAATTTCACGAACTTCTTTTTGGAGGTTGTGATGCGCAGATAGGTATATGTAGTGGATATAACAGACTTATGAACGCGCTTGAATATCACAAAAGCTCGGAAATAAATGTTGCGGTCACCCCCTTAGTTTTGCTTTTGGGATTGGAATATGAAATGGAAGGCACGGAATATTCGTCAGATAATATTAAGGCATTTTACCTTGAAAAAGGTGAGGCAGTTGAGATATTTTCAACATCGCTTCATTTTTGCCCGTGTCAGGTCGCGGATGAAGGATTTTCTTGTGTTGTGGTTCTGCCCAAAAATACAAACACACCGCTTGACAAAGCGAGCGATGACAGATTGCTTTTTGCTAAAAACAAATGGCTTATTTGTCATGATAAGAACGACGCTCTTATAAATAGAGGTGTGTATCCTGGTATACACGGCAAAAACTATGAAATAAAGTATTAGTATGCGAGGTAATATGAGATATCTACTTGGAATAGATTTTGGAGGCGGCGCATCAAAAGCCACGCTTTTAGACGAGAATGGAAAGATATGCGCCACAAATACATGTGAATATCCTACTTTTTACAAAAAGCAAGGTTATGCCGAGCAAAATCCGGAGGACTGGGTAAAAGCAACTTGCGAAAACATAAAAGGGGTACTTAGGAAAAGCGAAATTTGCGCTGAGGATATTTGTGCTGTTTCGCTGGACGCTGCAACGCATACTGCCGTAATAACAGACGAAAATTTTAATGTGCTCCGCCCGGCGATATATTGGACAGATACCAGAAGCACAAAAGAAGTAGAGTTTTTAAAGGAAAACTATCTTGAAAAAATAAAAGAGCAGGTACTGCATACACCGGATACTATCTGGAGTCTGCCTGAACTTTTATGGATAAAGAATAATGAGCCGCAAATTTGGGCAAAAACGAAGAAAATACTTTTTGCTAAGGATTATGTGCGCCATAGTCTTACGGGCGATTATGTTACGGACTATATTGAGGCAGAAGGCTCAATGATGTTTGACATAAACAAAATGGCATGGAGCGAAGAACTTTGTGGCATTTTAGGTATAGATACCGAAATTATGCCGAAAATTGTTAAACCTATCGATATTGTGGGGAATGTAACAAATAAGGCATCAGAAATAACGGGGCTTTGTGCGGGAACGCCGGTTTTATGCGGCACGACAGATACCGTTATGGAGGTTTTTGCAGCAGGCGCGGTAAATAAGGGACAAATGACCATAAAGCTTGCGACAGCAGGCAGAATTTGCGTAATAACCGATCGCGCATATCCTGACAAAAACCTGATAAATTACTCGCATATATCTGACGGGCTGTGGTATCCAGGAACGGCAACAAAATCCTGTGCTGCATCATACAGGTGGTTTCGTGATACATTTGGCGAAGATTACCGGGAACTTGATAAGATGGCAGAGGGCATTGAAATAGGTGCGGAAGGTCTTGTTTTTCATCCCTATTTAAACGGAGAATTGACACCCTATGCAAATCCGAAGTTATGTGCTGATTTTGTAGGTGTTCGTGCATCACATACAAAGGCACATTTTACAAGAGCGGTTTTAGAAGGAGTTGCTATGAGTATGCTTGATTGCAAAACAACTCTTGATAATCTGAATATTGAACACATTGACGGTGCTGTAATTATAGGCGGCGGCGGAAAAAGTCCGCTTTGGCAGCAGATGATTGCAGACAGCTTGGGAATAGAACTTACTCAAATGAAATACAATGATTCTTCTTTCGGTAGTGCTATGCTTGCGGGAGTTGCAGTGGGTATTTTTGAAAATCCGCAGGATGCTGTAAAAAAATGCAATGCAGTTGTTTCAAAAACATATCCTAATATTGAAAACAACAAGAAATATAAGGAACTGTTCAAAAAATATAAGGCCATACAAAAAGCCTTGGAACCAATATATAATGGTGAATATCTATGAAAATTTTAGTATGTGCAAAGGTCATAGACGGCGAATTAAATCCTTTTGATGAATCCGCATTGGAGTGTGCTCTTACACTGTCCAATGATGTTGCGGTTATATCAATGGGGCCGCCGTCATGTGAAAATGTATTAAAACCTCTTACAAGGCTTGGTTCAAAAGTCACTCTTATTTGTGACAATCTTTATGCGGGTTCGGATACGCTTGCGACTGCATACATTCTGGCAACAGCAATAAAAAAAGAAAAATATGACTTGATTCTTTGTGGAAGGCAGAGCATAGATGGTGATACTGCACAGGTTGGACCTATGCTTTCTCAGATGCTCGGTATTCCTCTTATAACAAATGCACTTTCTGTAAAAGTTAAAGGAAAAAATGTATACGCCGAAACACGAATGAGTGATGAAAAGGCAATGCTACCGTCACTTATAACAGTTGAACGCGGATATGTTTTAAGATTTCCGAGCATTTTCTCCAAAACAGGAAATGTAAATGTATTTGACAATAGTATTCTTTGTTGTAATTTAGAAAAATGCGGCTTCTCAGGATCTCCTACAAAGGTTTTGCAAACATTTGAAAATGAGCACGGGAAGAGGAAATGTAAATTCATATCTATGGAAGATCTATTTCCGCTTATTGAAAGGCTTATTTCTGCTAACCATATTGATAAGAAGACCAAGGATGTTAGTAAAAAGCTAAAAAGTGTCTGGGCAGTAGGGGAAGAAGTAGTTGAAAAAGCCAAGGAAATATCCGAAGAGGTTGTTTTAATAGAAAAATCTACACCGAAGATAATAGCAAGTAAAGCGAAAAAAGAAAAACCTGATGTTATTTTGTGGAATGCTGACCTTTGGGGACGAAAAACCGCACCGCAAGTTGCAGCAACACTTGATACAGGACTTTGCGCAGATTGCACTATGCTTGAGACAGATGGGGAAAATCTGATAATGTATAGACCTGCGAGAAGTGGAAATATAATAGCAAAAATAATGTGCGTAAAAAAACCGCAGATGGCAACGGTAAGGACGAGAACAGAAAGCTCAGATATAATAGTTGCAGGCGGAAAGGGCATTGCAGATAAGATAGAAAAAATGTACGAATTGGCAAAAAAGCTTGGTGCGGAAATCGGAGCATCAAGAGGGCTTGTTGATATGGATAAGATTCCATATAATAAGCAAATTGGTTTGACAGGAAAAACGATTAGTCCCAAGGTATATATTGCGATAGGTATTTCGGGGGCGGTTCAGCACACCTGTGCAGTAGAGGGTGCAGATACGATTATTGCGATAAATCCCGATAAAAATGCAAGAATTTTCGAATATGCTGACTATGGAATTATTGGTTGCTTTTAAATAAAACTTTGTGAAATATTGAAATGAGGATATGATATGAGGGAATATGAGCGGATTGATTGCATAAGTGACAACAGAGAGCCACAGAGAGCCTACTATATACCATATGACTCGTTGGAGAAAGCATTAAAGGGTGTAAAGGAAGAATCGAAATTTTATCGGCTCTTAAACGGAGTTTGGAATTTTAAATATTTTGATTCGGAGTTTGATGTTCCTGACAAGATAGAGAAATGGGATAGAATTCCTGTTCCGTCCTGTTGGCAGCTTTATGGTTATGATAAAATAGGATATACGAATGTTAACTACCCGTTTCCTGTCGATCCTCCTTATGTTCCTGACATAAACCCATGCGGGATATATAATACGGACTTTTATATAGACGAAGACTGGAATTTAAGACAAACATATATTGTGTTTGAGGGAGTATGTTCCTGTATTTTTCTTTATATAAACGGAGAATATGCGGGATACTCGCAAGGCTCGCATCTTCAGGCAGAGTTTGAAATATCGAAGTATATTAAATCAGGTAACAATGAATTAACCGTAAAAGTATTTAAGTGGTGCAGCGGAAGTTATCTTGAGGACCAGGATTTTTTTAGATTTAACGGTATTTTCCGTGATGTTTATCTTTTATCACGAGAGAAAAATCATATTAAAGATATTAAGGTTTCGGCAGATTGCAAGAGTATTTCGGTTTCCTATCCGAATTATGATATTTATGATGCTGAAAACAGAATTGCGGATTTGGACAAGCCTGTTTTTTGGAATGCTGAAAATCCGTATTTATATACCGTTGTCGTAAAGAGTAAAAGTGAATATATTCCAATTAAAGTCGGTATGAGGGAAATCAGTATTTCCGACAACTTTGAACTGTTAGTAAACGGTGTGAGTGTCAAACTAAAGGGTGTAAATCATCATGATACAAATGCATATAACGGTTATGTTATGACATATGACGAGCTTTTGACAGATTTAGTTAAAATGAAGGAGCTTAACATAAATACGGTAAGAATGGCACATTATCCCCCGACGCCAGAATTTTTGAGTATGTGTGATGAACTTGGCTTCTATGTTATAGACGAAACAGATTTGGAGACTCATGGTTTTGTCAGCCGAAATACAGGCTACAAATGGGATGACAAGGAGCGCCCAAATGAGTGGATTCACAGTATGCCCGAATGGGAAAGCTCGTTTGTTGACAGGATAATAAGAATGTACGAGCGAGATAAGAATCATCCATGCATAATAATGTGGTCAACAGGCAATGAGAGCGGACACGGAATAAATCATAGAAAAATGATTGAGTGGTTACGGGGAAGAGATGCATCTCGCATAATACATTGCGAAGATGCAACACGACAAGGTTATCATGGTGTTTCTGACATTGTTTCTCTTATGTATATAGGAGTTAACGATTTAGAGGAAAAATACATAAATAACGAGGACTTGAAGTATCCTGTTTTCCTATGCGAATACTCGCATGCAATGGGAAACGGACCGGGAGATGTTTATGATTATGTCAAATTATTGTATCGTTACCCCAAGTTTATTGGAGGATGTATTTGGGAATGGGCGGACCATACAGTAGTTAAAAATTCGGTTCCGTTATACGGAGGTGATTTTGAAGAATTGACGCATGACGGGAATTTTTGCTGTGATGGTTTAGTGTTTTATGATCGGAAGTTTAAAGCCGGCTCATATAATACAAAGTACTCATATCAATACTTTGGTAGTGAATACAAAAATGGCAGACTGTATATAACCAACTATTATGATTTTACTGATTTGAATAAGTATGAATTCAGATTTGAACTGGTTGTAGACGGGAAGATAGCAGAAAGCTATATTAAAAAAATTGATGTAAAACCGCATAATACTTCAGAAATTCAATTAGATTTTGCGCTAAATAAATCTTGTGAGATGGGGACATATTTGAATATATGTCAGTTAGAAAATGGTTTTGAACGCGGCTTTATTCAGCATGAGATTAAAAGCGTTAAGCCGAATGCCTATATTGGAAAGAGCGTAAATTGCTTGTCAGAGGATTCAAAAAATATATATGTGAGAACAAAATATGCAACATATAAATTCTCAAAAATACTCGGAAATATATCGTCCATAGTTAAAAACGGAGAGGAACTTTTAGCAGAAGCCGTTAGGCTGACAGCATGGAGAGCGCCTACTGACAACGACAGAAAGATAAAAAGCAACTGGGGATTATTTGAAGACAATTTAAGTGGAATAAATTTGAATAAATTGTTCAATAAGGTTTATTCTTACAGTATTGAAGGTAATGAAATTACAGTTATAGGAAGTTTAGCAGGCGTATCGAGAATTCCGTTTTTGAATTATACGCTAAAATACGGTTTTTATGAAAATGGGGTGCATGTTACATTAGACGGTGATATAAATGAGCAAATAAACTGTCCTTTTTTTCCTCGTCTTGGGTTTGAATTCGCACTAAATAAAAATAATGATAAATTCACGTATTTCGGTATGGGTGAAATGGAAAACTATTGCGATATGTGCCGCCATACTAAAATTGGAAAGTACAGCAGCACAGCGGAAAATGAGTATGTCAATTATATAATGCCGCAGGAACACGGAAACCATACAAGAACTAAAATGCTTAAAATGGGTTGTGGATTAGAATTTATCGGGGATTCCGAGTTTGAGTTTAATATATCCGAGTACACGTCAGATGAATTGACACGAGCTACACATATAAACGAACTTGTAAAGAGTAACCGAACTAATGTAAGAGTGGACTATATGGTTTCAGGAATAGGCTCCAATAGTTGCGGACCGCAGCTTTTGGAAAAGTATCGTTTAAAAAAAGGAAAATTTTCATTTTCGTTTTACATAAAATAAGGAGAGGATTAGTTATGGTATTAGGAAACATAAATGACTGTCAAAAGTATTTTATCATCAGTAGCGACATAAAAAATGCGTTTGAATACTTGAAAACAGTAGAGTACGGCAAAAATACAACAAATCTTACGGTGAATTTTTCTGAACCTATTACCGCTGACGAGGATAGTATGGGGAAGAAAAAGCTATTTGAAGCGCACAGAAAATATATTGATTTACACTACATAATTGACGGGACAGAAAAGTTCGGCTATGCCAATATAAACACATTAAAACCTGTTACCGAATATAACGAAAAAGACGACTATATCTTGCTTAGCGGAGAAGCAAGCAGGATAACGCTTAACAAGGGTGATTTTGTAATTGCTTTTCCCGAAGATGCTCATATCCCTGCACTTAAATATAAAAACAGCGAAAAGGTAAAACGCGCGGTAGTAAAAATACCAGTATAGAAAAGAGGTAATTATAATGTCAAATTTAAAAGATGGATTTTATACAGCACTTGGAACGCCGCTTGATAAGGATGGAAATTTAGTTAAAGAGTCGCTAAAAAAGCATATAAACGGGCAGATTGATGCGGGTGCGTCGGGACTTTTACTTATGGGAAGTATGGGAATTGAGGCATACCTTAAAAACAGCGCATATGCTGACTGTGTAAAAGTCGCAGCAGAGACAGTAGGCGGTAGGCTTCCGCTTTTTATCGGTGCTATGGACACATCTTTTGCAAGAGTGAAAGAGAAGCTTGATTTAATTGGTGATGCCGATATAGATGGAATTGTGCTTACAGTGCCGTATTATGCGCCTGTAAATGATGAGCAGGCAATAAATTGGTTTTTAAGACTTGCGGATATTGCTCAAAAGCCTATATATCTTTATGACCTTGCGGTTGTAACAAAGTACAAGATAAATATGTCTGTTATAGATGCCGTTATAAATCATAAAAACATAAAAGGCATAAAAACAGCCGATTTTGAATTGATAAAGGCAATAGAAGTAAAGTATCCGAGTGCTGATTTTGAGTGCCTTTGCAGCAGGCTTGATTCCTTTGACTATATGAATATGATGGGAATAGGCAAAAATCTTGACGGAATGTTCGCCTGTGCGCCTAAAAACGGCAAAAAAATGGCGGACTGCAACAGAAACGGAGATTTTGTAGGTGCAAGAAAATATCTTGATAATATTCTTTTATTAAGAGATACAATGATACAATACCGTCTTATGACAGCATTTACATACTGTATGAACCTGCTTGGATGCGAGGGTAATTTCCATCAGGACTACTGGCTTGATGTAACTGATGAGGGAAAAGAAAAACTAAAAGAAACTATGATAAAAATAGGGGAGATATAATGATTTCCTGCACAGAATTTATACCGCTATATAGTGAGTTTTTTAAGTTTTTAGAGAAAAAAGGCGGACAAGATGCGGTAATGAAATACTGGATATACCTGTCCGATAGAAATATTGGTGATAAGACAAATCCAAACAGCCTTGCCTCGTTTTGTGAAAGGCTTGGCGGCTTTGAAGGTGCAAGAGCTTATTGGAGTCATACGCTTACGGAAGAAGCTTGTGATTTATACAAAATATATGAACCTGAAAAAAGGTATATTTTTGAGCATATACGCCGTTGTCCCTCAAGAGGTATGCTAAATTCCTTAGAGCATATTGAGCCATATCATAATTACTGTGAGCATTGTAATGTAATTTATCAAAGGGTGCTTGATAAATACGGAATAGTATATGAGCGAGACCATTCAAAAGTAGATAATGCCGAATGCTTTTCAATACTTTATGAAAAAGGGAATAAGCCGCATGGCGACTACACAATTCCAACCGAAAAGAGTATCGTAATCGATATGAAAAGCGAGGATAATAAATACCTCCACCGTGACTTTCATCTTTTAGGCGATTTGGCACTTACATACTGTGGTGAAAAGTTTGGTGATAATAGCGTAAAACAATTCCTTGCAGACTACACCAAAACATATTATAAGCCAATTATAGAAAAGATAAGAAAAAATGGATTTTCTGCAATAAAGGACTGGATAGAAAGCATATACGAGGTTGAAGAGTCATCTGATTTATTGCATACTGACTTAAATGAAAATATGCTTACAGTCACAGTAGATAAAAGCCCTGTTATTGAGTATATGCACTCTCTTGGGCAACAGCCGGGTAAATACTATTTTGAGGAAACAAATACCTTTTATTCGGTAATTGCGAATGAGTGTGATATGGAATTTTATCTTGATTATTATGAAGCTGATGGCGCGGCAAAATTCAGATTTTGTATAAAATAGGGTAATATTATGCGACTTCAGGTCAAATGCTTTTATACGGCATATAAAGAAAAGCTGTTGTATATTGTGCCTATTGCGAAATAATGCTTTGAATTAAAAATTAAAGATAAGTGAAGACAACATTGCGAATTGGACAAAACGAAAAACGAACTATAGAAAGAAAGTTTATGAGGGGCAGACTATGATAGGTAAAAACGCGATTTTGACCGCACTTTCTGCTTATGACATAGAGGCGGAATGTATTAAAAAATCAAAGGAATATTTTGACCAAGAAGCATTTTCAAAAGCAGTAGAGATTTTAAGGAATGCTGAAAGAATTGGCGCATCAGGGTGCGGACATTCGGGTATTGCCTGTCAGCACTTTACGCATTTGATGTGCTGTTGCGAGCGCCCTGCAAGGTTTATATCACCCGCAGAGGCGGTACACGGCGGCAGCGGATATTTACAAAAAGGTGATGTTATGCTTTTTGCATCGCGTGGCGGAAAGACTGCAGAACTTATGCCAATTCTTGATATATGCAAAAAAAAAGGAGTAAAAGTAATAACAGTCACAGAAAATATGGAATCACCGCTTGCACTGAACGCAGATGTTGTATTAAAGCAGTATGTAAACCGTGAGACAGATAAGTATAATATGCAGGGTACAACCTCTACAACATCTCTTATTGTGATTTTTCACGCACTTCAAACAGCTTTAATTGAGGAGACGGGTTATACCGAGGAACAATTTGCACTCATTCACCCTGGCGGTGCCGTTGGAGAAAGACTAAATAAGTAAACTGTGAGGAGGAAAAGATATGAAGTATTTAATTGATACAGGAAATTTAGAGGCAATAAAGCATATTAACGAATTTTATCCGATTGAGGGGGTAACAACAAATCCTACTCTTGTTTCAAAGGAAAAATCGGATTTTTGGACACTAATTAAAGGTATCAGAAACATAATCGGTGAGGATAAAGCGCTACATGTTCAGACAGTTCAGGAAACAGCAGAAAAAATTGTAGAAGAGGCAAAGCTAATAAAAGAAACTGTGGGTGGAAAATTCTTTGTAAAAATCCCCATTGGAGAAGAAGGCTTAAAGGCAACAATGATGCTCAAAAAGCTTGGCATCGGCGTTACAATGACTGCAATCTTTACGCCTCAGCAAGCACTAATTGCCGCAAGAGCAGGTGCAAGCTTTGTTGCGCCTTATGTCAATAGGCTTGATAATATCATAGGCGACGGCGTAAGAGTGGTTGAGGATATTGTTACCGTATTTGATAACTACGGCTTAGACTGTCAGGTCTTAGCCGCAAGCTTCAAAAATGCCGAGCAGATACATAACTGCGCACTTTGCGGCTGTCATACAGCCACAATTTCACCGGATTTATTTAAAACAGCAATTTCCCACCCTATGACAGACGCTGCCATCGACGGCTTTACAAAGGATTGGAAGAGCGTTTACGGGGACAAAAAAATACTTGACTTTTAAGGAGTAACAAAATGTATAAGGATTTTAAGATAAAACCGCCGTTTTTTGAAATAGGACCAAAAGCCTTTCTATACGGCGAGGAAATGTTAAAACTTGCAAAGGTTATTGATAAAACGGCGATAAAATATGACCTTGATGTAATCGTAACGCCGCAATACACCGATATAAAACTACTCGCCGATAATACCGAGCGCATCTTGGTTTTTGCACAGCATATGGACTATTTAACGCCCGGCAGAGGCTTGGGCTCGGTACTTCCGGAGGCTGTAAAGGCGGCAGGCGCTAAGGGCGTTATGCTAAACCATGCCGAGAAAAAACTCACGCTCGATGTTGTGGAAAAGACAATAAAAAGAGCAGATGAAGTGGGACTTGCAACTATCGTTTGTGCAGACACAGTAGAGGAGCTTTGTGCGATTGCCAAAATGTCACCAAACCTTTTGGTAGCAGAGCCGACGGAGTTAATCGGAACAGGCGTTACAAGTGACGCAAATTATGTAACAGAAACCATAAAGCGAGTTAATGAAATAAACCCGGATATCATGGTACTTCAAGGCGCAGGCATATCAAACGGACAAGATGTATATAACACAATAAAACTTGGCGCACAGGCAACAGGCACAACAAGCGGTATTATGAAGTCCGACAAGCCTTACGAAATGGTTGAAGAAATGCTTTTCAATCTTAGAAAAGCGTGGAATGAGCTATATAACTAAGTTTATAAAAAAATAATATAAAGAAAAGAGGAAAAGAAAATGGATTTTAAAGTTTTTCAAAAGGAATTGGAGTTACAGTCAAGAGGTTGGATACCCACATTTCACGATATTTCAAAGGAAGTAAATGAAATTGTTGCAGCTTCAGGTATTAAAAATGGTACAGTAAGCGTTGTATCGCATCACACAACCTGTTCAGTTATGGTGCAGGAGTGTTCGCACGATATTGACTCCTTTGATTTGGAATTCTTACAGCACGATTTATTGGATATTATGAGAAAGTTTATACCTGACTTTATGGAGGAGCATCAGTACCGTCACCCGGGACCTATTCACGCACAGTACGGAAGATATGTTGATGAACCCGGTGATTTTTCAAGTATGAACACAGACGGACATTTAAGGTCTGTATTTTTCGGCAGAAGCGAAACTCTTACCGTAAAAGACGGCGAAGTTGACGGCGGAAGATTTGCGCATATCTACTTTATTGACTGGGATCATGTTTTAGCCCGTCACAGACAGGTAAACATTACCGTTATGGGAACAACAGAAGATGTTGGTGACAGAAAATGGAATAACGGCGAAGTTATTGATACAAGACATAAATTTACTGACGAAGAAAAGGCTTATGACCTTCACTATGACTTGCAGCAAAAAAGATAAATGAACAAGATAAGACAAATATATTGCTAAATAATGCAATAAAGCTATTTTTGGAGGAATAGAATTGTATCTTTCAATAGATTTGGGAACAACAGGCTGTCGCAGTATCATATTTGATGACGAATTACGAGAGATTTCGTCAAGCTATTCCGAATATTCTCTGATAACAGGCAAAAACGGAATTGTCGAGCAGGACGCCGAACTTTGGTGGGAGCTAACGGTAAAAACCGCAATTTCCGCAATAGAAAAGTCGGGCGTATCGCCTGAAAGTATAGAAGGAATTTCAATATCATCACAAGGAATATCTGTTGTGCCTGTAGATGGAAACGCAAATCCTTTGGATAACGCAATAAGCTGGCTTGATACAAGAGCAGAGAA
>JAIKVQ010000192.1 GCA_024685565.1 Bacillota bacterium | reverse complement strand
AATGATGACGGTCGGTGCCTGTATTGCAGCGATAATACTTTTGAGATTAAATATAATAATGTTTATCGCAGTGGCGGTACTTGGTGTTATAATTGTCCTTATTAGAAAAAAACAGTTCAAAACCATTATAAATGTTGCATTGTTTGCGTTAATCGGATTTTTAATCTTTATTGCGCCATTTGTAGTTTACCTTGTAATAACAGGTTCACTTTCTGCATGCCTTGACACGGCATACTTCGGTGTGGTCAATACATTTTCAGATATTTCTAAAATGCTGCTAATAACTAATGTATCTGCAATGGCATTCAAATTTATCGGAACAGGCGGGTTTTTCAGTATTGTTTTATTTATAGCAATTTTTCCGTTTTATCTTTATAAAACTAAGGGTCAGGAAAGCGATTTTAAAACTCTGCTTTTGATTTGTTATTTTGGTCTTTTTGCAACTTTAATAGGTAACTCTGTTTCCGGCGCTAAACATATGCATTATTTTATGTGCTTTATACCAGCATTAATTCTACCGACCGTATGGATTTTAAGGGCTGTGTACTCGCTTGTTTGCACAAAAGAAGTTAAAACTTTTACTGCTACTGCCGCAGTTGCAGCTTTCGCTTTTGTTATTTCAATAAATTCAGTTTCTGTTCTGAGAAATAATATTTTAAACAATCTCCGTGATGGGACAGATTCTTATTTAAGCGCTCCATGTTTTAATGTCAGTGATTATGTTAAGATGCACTCGTCGCCCGAAGACACGGTTCAGTTAATTGGTGGCGGTGATGCTGTAACATCGTATTACAGGGCTAAACGTATGGCGGCATCAAATTACTTTTATTATGCTAACGGACGATTTTCTGACGATGCTAAAAAAATATGTGCAAATGAAATATTTAGAGATATCAAAGAAAACAGACCCAAAATCATTATCTTTACCAGTGATTGGAAAATGCAGGATTTCATACAGCATCTCGGTAATCCCGAAGGATATCAAGAATTCCTCAAAGAAAATTATATTATTGATGAAAATGATTCTTTGTATATTACCTACCTTAGAATAGAAAAATAGATTACTATGCAACAGTCCATTAAATAGCTTTTGCTATTGGTGGACTGTTGCCTTACTGTTTATAGCTAAAACGAAAGTCTACATTTTTATAAAATTAAAAGGCTCTTTGTCAATAGTTGGGGTAAAGAGTTAAAATGAAAAGATTTTAGGATATGAGCAGTCGCCGGTCAGGCGGCTGCTTGTTCGTTGCCTTGTTGATGAGAAAACATACAGGACAGGGGACGGTTCTATGTCTTAGATTGTGTTAAGATATCTTTCCACAATTCCTTTGGATTGCCCGCATAAACGCGCTATTTGGCGTATTGAAACACCTTTTTCATGAAATTTCTTAATAGATTTTTCTTTTAAAGCTCTATTTAAACTTTGAAATTCCGCTACCGAACCGCATTTAGTATACTTGTATATTATTCTTTTTGCCTGCTCATCTGTAACACGAATTTTAGTTCGGTTATCTATTTCCAAACAATTCTCAATTTGAATCTCTTTATGAAACTGTTCAAAGATTTCAAAAGGAATTATTTCAAAAACAAAATCTTTGTCTATATAATCTGAATTGCTGAAATAATCATTGTAACTACTGTATTTGTAAGCTGAAATATCTTTACATAAGCCGGCTTTTAATGGATTTTGATGCATTAGGACACAGGGGGGACACAGGGGACGTGGGGACACAGGGGACGGTTCTGTGTGTTCCCCCCCTGTGTTCCCCGCGCACTTAAAGTGGGTAACCCACTATGACACTTTCAGCAGAGCTGGAAAGATGTCGTTTCGTGGGACTTGTCTGAAAATGTTTTTATTTATATCCGCCACCCCGAAGCCGTCAACTTGCATTATGAACACTTGCAGAAAAAATCGACAATCTTCTTTCGAAAATTGTCGATTTTACTTTTTGTATAGCGAATACTACCGGCAGTGCCGGTAGTTCCAAAAAGCTTTAGCTATGAGTGGAAAAAATATCCTCCTTCGTCTAAAATAGGAGCAGGTTTGCCAACCACAACTAAAAAGACGAAGGAGGAATCAAGTATGAAAC
>JAIKVQ010000121.1 GCA_024685565.1 Bacillota bacterium | reverse complement strand
GCCGCAATATTTTCAGGCGTTCTGCCTAACATTTCGTCGGCATCATTTCCTACTGCCAAAACCTTGTGGTTATACTTATCTATCGCAACAACCGACGGCTCTCTTACCACTATTCCGCGTCCTTTTATATATACTAAGGTATTTGCAGTCCCCAAGTCTATGGCAAGACTTCTTCCCACCTTAAACGGCTTAAATCTCATTATTTTAACTCCTTAAAAATATCAAATTCAAATTCCTTTTCTAAAATATCGAAAAGTTTTTTCACCGGAAGTCCTATTACATTAAAGAAATCACCATCTACCTTTTCGGTAAAAAGTGCGCCAATTCCTTGTACGGCATATGCCCCTGCCTTGTCGGAAGGCTCTCCTGTTTTAACATAATCTTTGATTTTTTCGGGTGTAAGTTCTTTAAAGTACACTTTTGTTTCCTCTTTTGCGCAAACGCTTTTAAGCGTCTTTGCGTCCATTACGCAAATTCCCGAAAAGACGCTGTGGCATTTTCCCGAAAGCATAGAAAGCATAGCCGCTGCGTCTTCGTCATCTTTGGGTTTTCCTAATATCTGACCGTCAAGACAGACTATGGTATCTGCCGAGATTATAAGTGCATTCTTATTTTTTAGCTTTTCTGCCACAGATACAGCTTTTAAAAGTGCAAGTTCTTGCACATAAAGCGGCGGAGATACAGTTTTTTTATCTATTTTACTTTCATCAGCGTCAGAAACCAAGACTTCAAAATCAAGTCCGAGATTTTTTAAGATTTCACGGCGTCTGGGTGAGCCTGAAGCTAAAACTATCTTTTTCATATATTATCCTTTATTATACACTGTTTCTTTATTTTTACTCTGTACCGCGGTAAAAATGTCCGCGCGTAAAGGTGTTTTCAAAAGGCGGTAATACCTTCTCGCCGGATAAACTTTTTCTATATTCTCCTATTATTTTACCACATTCTGCAAAATTTTCAACTGTAAATATTAATCTTAGTGCATTTATTTTTAATTTTATTAAATCAGACATTTTATCCGCCATGTATATAGGTTTTGAATTTAGTAGCTCTATACAGCACCCCGCATTGCATTTTAATGGGAAGTTCTGCCCCTTTCTGTCGCGTAAAACATGTGTCAATTTTCCATTCTGACATTTTCCTGCCGACTTTAGCGGGCAATTTTCCATAACCATAAGCGGCAGTCTTCCGTATGCAATAATCTCATTTCCCTCCGCAATTCGCGAAAGCTCGACCAAATTAAGCTCCGGAGAAAGTGTAACCCTTTTAAACTGCCTATAAAAATCCGCGCTGTCGGAATTTGTTATATTAAGCCTATAATCTCCGTAACACTCGGCATTCTTGCAAACTTCCCCGATATTTGAAACGAGAATTTTGTCGGCTTTAATCTCCCCATATTTTCTGTCATCGCGCATAATGGGAGGAAGTTTCGCTATTACTGAAACAGCAGGGTACTTTGTTTTTACTTTTTCAAAAATGTCAAGAGGTGAATAAATCTCTTTTATACCTGCCTCTATACACGCTTTTGCCTGCTCATAATCTGTGACTTCCGCTACAAGCACAGGCTCTTTTTCATATTTTCGTATTTCTGGCGGAATATATGGAAAAGAACATCTATTTTCAACTTCGCACAGCTTGTCCTCAAAGGCTTTGCAGACATTTCTTCTTGCGTCATTTATCTGCGAAACAGAAACCATAACGTTACTGTCTGCCGTAACTTCTGCCGTTTTGGCAAAAAAAGGCGTATTTCCGAGTTTTATAAGCTGATTTTTTACTCTGTCTATGTCAGCTTCCCCATTCCTGCGTACATCAAGAACCTCTGCCCCTATATACTCTGCAAAATTTCCGTCATTGTCCCACATAGAAACCGATACAGGCTTTCCGACCGATATATTTGCCGAAATAAATACCTCTCTTTTCCGTAAATTTGTACCGTCTTTACAGATATTTTTTACCTCGTCAGAAAATATGTTCTCCGATATATTGGACGGATTTTGAAGACTCATCATATTTTTTTCGAGCTTGTCCTCAAAATACCCGCTTGTAAATCCGCTTCTGTTAAATGCCGCCAAAAGTTCGCTTTTATCAGAGTCCGAAACAGCAGTTTGGATCTCCGCATACTTTTTATATATCCTTGTAACGCAGGCAACATATTCTTTTCTTTTAAGTCTCCCCTCAATTTTAAGTGAGGTCACACCAATTTCGGACAAATCTTTTAAATAATCTATCATACATAAATCTTTCGGGCTTAAAAAATATCCCGCTTTTCCGTCAAGCTCATAAGGAAGTCTGCACGGCTGGGCGCACATTCCCCTGTTACCGCTTCTCCCGCCTATTATACTGCTGAGTAAACATTGTCCCGAATAGCACATACAAAGCGCACCATGTGCAAAAACTTCAGTTTCAATCTTTACATTTTCACATATTTTTTTAATTGCGGTACGAGATAACTCTCTTGCAAGAACAATTCTTGAAAATCCCATATCCTGAAGTTTTAAGGCACCTGAAAGATTAGTGACCGTCATCTGTGTGCTTGCGTGAAGCGGGAGGTCTGGATACATTTGCCTTACCTTTGCCGCCATTCCTATATCTTGGATAATTACCGCATCAACGCCCAGTTCATTTAGCTTTCCTATATATTCAAGAAAATTATATTTTTCCTTTTCTTTTATTAGTATGTTCGCCGCAACGTGAAGCTTTACACCGCGGATATGACAGTATCTTAAAGCCTTTTCTATATCGGAAATGGTAAAATTCGCCGCGCTTCTCCTTGCAGAAAATTCCGTTCCGCCTATATATACAGCATCGGCTCCGCTTTGCACAGCGGCATATAAAGCCTCCATCGAGCCCGCAGGCGAAAGAATTTCCATAAACGCACCTCCTGTCAGAAAAAGTTTTAATATATACAATTATATACCATATTCAGGAAAAATCAACTGTTTTGTTACTCGCTTTAGTTAAAAACAGGTTTGACATATATTGTTTTTTTTGGTATAATACACAAGTTGTATGCACCCGTAGCTCAGTTGGATAGAGCAACAGCCTCCGACGCTGTGTGCCGCCGGTTCGAATCCGGCCGGGTGTGCCACGTCGGAACAAGCGAAAAATCGCTCGTTCTGATTTTTTATAGAAAGGAAATTAAAATATGCCTCAAAAAAATAATAAACATCTGCTTTTGTCCCTTTTTATAACTTTCTTCAAAATAGGTGCTTTTACCTTTGGCGGCGGATATGCCATGATACCCATTATTCAACGAGAAATAGCAGAAAATAAAAAATGGCTTTCAGATGATGATATTTTAGATATAATCGCCGTGGCGGAGTCCACCCCGGGACCTATTGCCATAAATTCAGCAACCTTTGTCGGATACAAAGTTGCGGGATTTTGGGGCGCTTTTTTTTCTACATTTGCGGTAGTTTTGCCGTCATTTGTAATTATAAGCATAATTTCATATCTTTTAAAGGAATTTTCGTCAATAAGAGCCGTAAACTATGCGTTTTTCGGAATACGAGCAGCAGTCTTGGCGCTTCTTCTTCGTGCACTTTGGCTTATGTACAGTAAATGTCCCAAAAATGCCGTATCCTGTTTTATTATGGCTGTTTCTTTTATTCTGTCTGCATTTCTTGATATAAACTTAATATTTGTAATTATAATCTGTGCATTATTTGGACTGTTCGCCTCCTATCTGCAGGTTGGAGGGATACAAAAATGATTTATCTTGAACTTTTCTGGACCTTTTTTAAAATAGGCGCGTTCACCTTTGGCGGCGGATATGCTATGCTCCCCTTAATACAAGAAGAGGTTTTACATCATAATTGGGCATCTATCGGTGAAATTTTAAATTTTATTGCTGTAAGCGAAAGCACACCGGGGCCCTTTGCCGTAAATATCGCCACATATATAGGAGTAACCTTGGGCGGTCTTTTGGGTGCATTTTTTGCAACACTCGGGGTTATTCTCCCG
Source organism: Bacillota bacterium (assembly GCA_024685565.1). Lineage (GTDB taxonomy): Bacteria > Bacillota > Clostridia > UBA1381 > UBA1381 > UBA1738. The sequence goes on along the minus strand of JAIKVQ010000121.1, from coordinate 8,422 downwards.
TCGTTTTTAATAATTTTGGTAGTTGCTGCCTTTTTCCGCAAATACAGCAAAAACAAATCGGTAAAAGGCATTATGTCAGGACTCAGACCTGCGGTTATAGGGCTTATCGCCTCTGCAATAATCTCTGTAGCAAGCACAGAATTCTTTCCGCAAGGACTTCAAAAAACAGTATTTTTTGATAAGAATTTTTATATTCTGCTGTTTATATTTTTGCTGTCCGCCGTTTTAGTCTTTAAAAAACTTCACCCAATTTTTGTTATACTTATCTCAGGTGTTTTAGGTATAATATTTGGATTTTGGCTTAACCTGTAAAAAACTTCTGCATTAAGCAGAAGTTTTTTTAGGTCAAAATCTTTCTTACAATCTTATCGGCAGCTTTATCGGCAAGCTCTTTATTCCCGGAGAGTTCAAAATAACATTCCGCCTCTTTTTGGTATCCGCCGGAAAGGCGCAGCTTTGTGATTCCCTCCGTTATCCTGAATGAATACAGTCTTTGTATTTCAGAAAATTCCTTTTCATATTTTTCATCAATTCCCGAAAGTCCCGATTCCTTATAAAAATCAAGAATTAAATCTGTGTCGCGTGTCGGGAAAAGCTCATGCGGTGCAGTTGAATCAAAAACACAGAAGGAAAGTTCCGGAATTACCACCATATCAAGGCTGTTTTTGTCAAAACTGCAGTAATAGATTTCACTATTATAATTAAAGTCCTGTGCCTTTTTCTTCAGCTTTTTCATAAATGTTGATTTGCCTGTGCCGGGACGCCCTTTTATAAAATATCTCGTCTTTAAACCTTCTGTCAAATTATCAATATAGTTTACCGAGCCGTCAGGAGTTGATGCGCCGAAAAAGCGTTCAAGCACAATTCCCGTACCGATTTGGCTCTTTTCAACTATCAGGCTCTCCAAAAGTCCCTCTTCAAACTTATTAAGCCTGTCAAAATCTATATTTTCAATATAAAGCTTTTCCCACTCATCGTGGATTATTTTTGCTCCCGCATATGCAGAATACATACCCAAAAGCGCTTCCTGAGCTTTGGAAATAAGTTCCTCCTGCATCTTTTCATATTTTTTGATTTTAAACGGAGAAATAAAATCCGATGTATCAATGATTATGCCTCTCTTTTTTTCGGTTAAACAATCGGCGTCCACCACAGCTGTTTTTTCATCTCTTAATATTACCGCATCAAGTTGCGATATATCAAAAGGCGACACTGCACATTCCTGATTTTTGACGTTGCTGTCAGTGTATTTTGCAATATTGCTAAGTATTCTGCTCTTGAAAAATTTTGATTTCCCCGTAAGAATATAGAGATTATCAATCCTTTCAAGATTATTCTCTGTCAAGTTTACAAGCCCCGACGAAGTATTTGCTCTTAAAAAGTACTTTCTTTGCATAAACCGCTCCCCCTTAACAATCAATGTCAAGAATATTATATGCAAAAAAAGCATTTTTTTTCCAACAAAAAAAGCGCTTTCACGCTTTCTTTATTCTTTCTCTTATTCGTTTAAGTTTGGGTAAACCCACAAAAACCTGTACTCCTGCACAATTCTTTTCAATTTCATCAAGAATGTCCGCTAAACCTTCTATATCAAAATCGGTAACGGACATAAAGCATTTTTCACCGTCTTTTGCAATCACAAGCAAAAAGTCCATTCGTTTCAAAGCTTTTTCAAAATGCCTGTCCTGTCCTAAAGTTTTTAGAATATCAGGATAATGCTCGTCTGTTACATTTCTGTCAAAAAATCTCTTTGAGCCGATATAAACCTCCGCAATTTCGCTTAATGCAATTTCATCTTTTTTCATTTTTTCAGGCATAAAATCGGACAAAAAGGTCGGCTTTTCGGGAAGTCTGTACGGCATAACTCCGTTTTTCCATACCGACATAATAAGTTTATCTTCAGATATTGAAACGTATGACGGGAAGACTGCATTTATTCGTATTACTACATAAGAAAGTCCCAATATAAATGCCACAAAATACCATACTGCAAACAAAAGGTTTGATGTAAATATGCTATATAGTGAAAGAACAAGTCCTAAAAGGGTAACTGTGCCGACAATAGAAATCTTAACAGTAGCATTCTGCCGCACTTTTTTGTTCACGGATACCTTTTTTAAAGTTTCCATTTTTCTCTCCTTAAAACAAATCTTGGTATATTATAACAAAAAATTTGTAAAAGGTCAAGTTTACAAAATCCTCTTTGCCTCAAAATAAAATCTCTTATCGTTTGCCTCACCCATCGAAAAGGTTTTTCTCGGTAGTGCTCCGTCCTTGATTACCGCGTCAAAAAGCTCGCTTTTGTCCATATTAGGCAGTAAAAATGCAATATTATCACCCTTTTGGGCAAGATTTCGCGCCGTTTCCTCGCCGTGAATATAGTCAACTTTCACCTTTTTAAAATCAAGATAATTCTGAAGTGCCCCAACCGCTAAAGAGGAACCGCTGTCCTTTATATATAAATCACCCTCTCCGTCTTTTGTGACATACTTTATATGATGTCCGCCGTTTGGCGTGCTTTGCGTATTCGGGTAAAATTTCTTTATACCTTCTATCAGTTCCTTTTCATCTGTGTCAAATACAACCCTGTGTATCGGCTCAAAATCAAGCGCTTTTGAGTGAATATTCTCAATTTCGACAAGGCAGTATCTTGCAGGGTGCGTCTTTTTTTCTTCCTCTGTAAGATTTCTTTTGATATTCTCCCAGCAGGTTTTAGCCGTTGCAAGCGAATGATTTCCGTCACCTACCGCAAATACGAGATTACCCTTGGCATTTTCAGAAAATGCGTTTATTTTTTCGATTATCAAATCCGCATCTTTTCCGCAAATTTCGTAGCCTGCAAGACGGCCTCCGTCCTCCATAAGCTCAAAATCATAAAGCTTTTTAGCATTTTGCGGACGTTTTATTATAGTATCTTCCTTATCGTCCATTAAAAGTATAATATGCGGGAGTTCAAGAGGCGCGTTTTCGCGTATCTTAACCCTCGGAGGAATACGTTCAAGCACCGTTCCCTCAGTTGCCCTTATGGGACTTTTTGAGTCCTTTGAAAAATCATATGCCTCCAAATCAACGCTGCCTACAATTCCGCATCTTATTCTTCCGTCACTTTGTGTGCGCTCCACAAAAATGAGCGTATTTTTATACTCCCTGAAAGTATTATTATCCAAATACTTATGCATTTGGGCATTTATTTTTTCTATTCTTGCATTACCCTCACCAAGATAAACCTCGGGAAATACTATTCTAAGGCTGGACGGTGCGTCAGCCACTCTTTTTTCCACTCTGTTCCAATATTCAGGCTGTGAAGTATATTGGTCACACGCAATTACGCTCCACTTTTCAAAATCCACATCCTCCTTAGGCATAAGAATGTCCGCTTTTCTAAATATTTCCATTTTCTAATTCTCCTTTACTATATCCTGCGGGCTTGCACCCGTTAATTTTATCAAATCCAAAGGGTTAATAATAACCGAAAGCCCGCAGACTCCGCCCGACACCGTTATTTTGTCAAAATCAAGACAGCTTTTGTCAATATATGTCGTATAATGCTTTTTCATTCCTATCGGCGAAACTCCGCCCCTTATATATCCTGTTAAATCAAGCAGTTCCTTTGCGTGAAGCATTTCAATTTTCTTATTACCCGAAAGAGTCGCTGCCTTTTTTAAATCCAATTCTTTATCTACAGGAAGACAAAAAACAAGTGTTTCCCTACCCCTTGCAACAATGGTTTTAAAGCATCGCTCACACGGCACGCCGGTAAGCTCGGCAATTTTTACACCAAAATTTTCGCCGACTTCGCTTGTTTCATATTCTATGGTTTCAAAAGGAATTTTTTCTGCTTTTATAATCCTTAAAGCATTTGTAGTAATACTCTTCTTTTTAGACATAATTCTTCTCCTATGTCAATTCCACAATTGTTACGCCCGTTTCTCCCTCGCCGTAACGCCCTGCACGCTGTGATTTTACGTGCTTATTGCGTCTTAATGCATCGGTTATTCCTTTTCTCAGCACGCCCGTGCCTTTTCCATGGATTACCGTAACAGGTGAAATTCCTGCAAGATAACAGTCGTCTATAAATTTTTCAACATTCATTAACGCCTCATCAAGAGTCTGACCGCGTACATCTACCTGCGGTGACACGTCTCTGCTCTTTGACGCAAATGCTACGGTTGATTTTACGTATTTGTCCGAAAGTTCTTTTGCCGACTTATCCTCAATCCTTTTAAGATTTGAAATATTCACATCAAGTTTCATAATTCCTGCCTGAACGCGTACCATTCCCTTGCTGTCAGGCTTTTTCACTACCGTTGCAGTCTGTTCCAAATCAAGAATTTCAACGCTTTCGCCCTCTTTTAAGTTCTGCGGAGGTTTAAAGGCTTTTTTCTTTGGTTTTTCGTTATTCTTTATCTTCCTATCGAGCTTATCCTCGTATGTTTTCAGCTTATTCCTTGATTTTTGCGTTTTATCGCTAAGGTCAGTAACCTTACCCTCAATACGCATTCTTTCAAGCTCTTTTATTACCGAGTTTGCCTCTTCTCTTGCCTCCATTATAAGGATTTTTGCCTCACGGCGTGCATCCTCCAAAATCCGTGCCTTGGAATCCTTAATCTTTTTACGTTCCTTTTCCATTTCCTCTTTCATCTCGGAAAGTTCGCGTTTTACACGTTTTGCATATTCCTTTTCCGTCCTTGCCTCAGCACGGCTCATTTCAAGGTCGGTTATAACATCTTCAAATTTTACGTCCTCATCGCTTAGGATTTCGCTTGCACGGGATATTATAGCCTCATCAAGTCCCAAACGTTTTGAAATTGCAAAAGCGTTTGATTTGCCGGGAACGCCGATAAGCAGTTTATATGTCGGCTTTAAGCTGTCCACATCAAATTCACAGGAGGCATTTTCCACCTTATCTGTTGTGAGCGCAAATATTTTAAGTTCGCTGTAATGCGTTGTTGCAACAGTTGTAGCACCAAATGCGCGCAGGTATTCCAATATTGAAATTGCAAGCGCCGCGCCCTCTGTCGGGTCTGTTCCAGCGCCAAGCTCGTCAAAAAGCACAAGTGAGTCCCCGTCCGCCTCTTTTGTGATTTTCACAATCCTTACCATATGCGAAGAAAAGGTGGAAAGGCTTTGCTCAATACTCTGCTCGTCGCCTATATCTGCGTAAAAATTCTTAAACAGAGCGGCGCGGCTTCCGTCCTCTGCCGGTATATGAAGTCCTGCCGCCGCCATAATTGAAAACAGACCTATTGTTTTTAATGTTACTGTTTTTCCTCCCGTATTCGGACCCGTAACAACAAGGGTATTAAAATTCTCTCCCAAATAGATGTCGTTTGCAACCACCTTGTCCCTGTCAATCAAAGGGTGGCGGGCCTTCTTGAAATTTATTATACCCTCATCATTTAATATCGGCTCTTTGGCATTCATATCAAGCGACAGTTTTGCCTTGCAAAAAATAAAATCAAGCCTTGAAATGAGTTTATAATCGGTTATTATAATATCCTCCCTTTGGGATACCTCCTGTGAGAGTTCATATAAAATTCTGTCTATTTCCGCCTGCTCCTTATTTAATAGGTCGCGTATTTCATTATTTGCATTAACCACGCTCATAGGCTCAATAAAAAGTGTTGAACCGCTTGCTGATGAATCGTGTACAATACCTGCTATTTCGCCTCTGTATTCGGCTTTAACAGGTATAACATATCTGTCCGAGCGTATAGTTACAATCTGGTCCTGAAGATACTTCTTATAGGTTTCGGACCTTATCATCATATTTAAGCTGTCCTTTATTTTGACATTAAGGCTTTTAATTTTTTTCCGTATATCAAAAAGCTCGCGTGACGCGTCATCAGCAATCTCAGTTTCAGATAAGATGGCGCTGTTTATCTTATCTTCAAGCATTTTATCACAAGTTAAAGAATTTGCAATACTTGATAAGATTTCTAAATTACTGCTCCCCTCCAGATAACTTTTCATACGCCTTACAACATACAAAAGTCTGGACACTCCCAGTAAATCTTGTGGACTCATCTGCCCGCCCATACTGCTGCGTTTTACCGATGCGCAAATATTTCTGACTCCCAAATCCACAGGCGGATTGCCTGCCCTTATGCAAACAGTCTGTGCCTCAGTCGTTTCTTTTTGAGCAAGTCTTGCACTTTCTATATCAGAAAAAGGCAAAAGAGATAGAATTTCCTCCTTTACCGCTTCGCTCGCGGTATAGCCTGCTAATTTTTCGCGTATTTTATCAAATTCCAAGGTTTTGAACACACTGTAATCCATTTTTTGCTCCTATAAACAAACTATACCGCTATTATATCAATTTTTCTTTGTAAAAACAATATCTTTATTGCAAAACTTTAAATAATATGATAAAATACACTTGTGTGAGGATAGAATATGGATATAAAATTTATGAATGCAGCGCTTTCAGAGGCAAAAAAAGCTTTTGAGATTGGTGAAACGCCGATAGGCGCAGTTATTGTAAAGGATGACAAAATAATCGCACGTGCTTATAACAGGCGCGAAACCAAGAAAAACGCGCTTATGCACGCCGAAATTTCAGCAATTGATAAGGCTTGCAGAAAGCTTGGCGGCTGGAGGCTCTGCGGCTGTGATATGTATGTAACCTTAGAGCCTTGTCCTATGTGCGCAGGCGCTATTATTCAGGCAAGAATTGAAAATGTCTTTTTCGGGGCATATGACAATAAAGCAGGCGCGTTCGGAAGTACCTGCGACCTTTCGGGACTACTTGCACATAAAGTTAAAGCTACAGGCGGTATTTTAGAAGAACAATCCTCAGAAATTATAAAACGTTTCTTTAAAAAACTACGAAAGAAGGAGATATAAATGCATATTAGCGATAAAGCAAAAAGAATAACCTGTCTGTTGGTTGCCATTTCATTGATTGTACCCCTTGCAATCAGCATGATTTCAATGTTTATTGGAAAATAAGGAGTCAGTATATGAATAAAAAAAATAAAATTCTAAAAGTTTTATTTTGGATAATCGGCGTACTTGCGGCATTTGTAATTATAGCAGTAATAAGCGCATATTCGTATTTTAGATTTGTATTTATACCCAAACTGTCAGACGGTAATTCCGATCCTAACGAAAATGATACAATCAGCTTTACTGAAGTTGCAAAAGAGCTTTCCGATAAACAAGTAATTGACAATATTTTGAATTTTGACAAACAGTCTGCGGCGGAAATGCTTTCAGCGCTGAATGAGCTCGGATCGGAGATGTCAGAACCCAATTCAAAGGACGGCAATGAAAAAAAATCTGATAAAAATGCCGACATTACTACTCCTGCCGAAGGAAAAACAGCCTATGAGCGTATTATGAACGAGGCAAGCAAGGACGAGATTTCGCTTGGTATGTCCATAATTTCAAAGGTGGATATATCAAAAGTGAACGACCTCAGAGCGCAAGATAAAAACAGCGAAATTAAGGAATATTTGAGAAGTGTTCTTACCTCGAGCGAAATTTCCGCAGCTTTAAACCTTTACAATAAATATAAACATCTTTTATAAAAATGAATAATTTCGTCTCCTTTTTGGAATTATACTAAAAGGAGGTGTTAATTATGGATTTTAGCTGTAAACCTAACGAATGTATCAAATGTACCGTTTCACAGTGCAAAAATCACTGCAAAACAAAAGACTACTGTTCTTTGGACTGCGTAACTATCGGTACACATGAATCAAATCCTTCCCAGGATCAATGTACGGACTGCAAATCTTTTGAACTTTCTTAAGACTTGCATTAAAAAGGGCAGGAATGCCCTTTTTAAATTTGGAGAAAATCATGGAAAATCATTTTAAATATTCGCTTGATAACAAGCGCTACCATACATGGAATTATCATCTTAAAAAGACATTTGGCGAAAAGGTGTTTAAAGTCGCATTAAACGGCGGATTCACCTGCCCTAATATTGACGGCACAAAAGGGATTGGCGGCTGTACCTACTGTCACGCAGGCAGCGGCGACTTTGCAGGAAATCCTAAGGACGATATACTTACCCAGTTTGATACGGTAAAGACAAAAATGCACCGGAAATGGAAAGAGGCTAAGTATATCCCATATTTTCAGGCAAATACCAATACATATGCACCTGTTGATACTTTAAAAGAGAAATTTGAGCCTGTACTAATGCAAGACGGCGTGGTAGGTCTTGCAATAGCAACACGCGCAGACTGCCTATCTGGTGAGGTTTTGGACTATCTTGAGGATTTAAGCAGACGAACCTATCTTATAGTTGAGCTTGGTCTCCAGACGGTATTTGATGAAAGCGGCGACAGAATTAACCGCTGTCATACATATGCCGAATTTTTGGAAGGGTATAATAACCTGAAAAAAAGAAACATAAAGGTGTGCGTTCACCTTATTATTGGATTGCCCGGCGAAACACGGGAAATGATGA
>JAIKVQ010000115.1 GCA_024685565.1 Bacillota bacterium | reverse complement strand
AAAGGAATTAAAGAAGCGATTAAAAAAAATCTCTGAATTGATTGATACATTGAATACAACTTCTGATTTAGGGTATATATCGCCTTTAAATATAGATGAATTCCTTTTCGAAACAGAAAAACTGTGCATAACCTCACGGATTTTGGGCGAACGGTACAGAATATCAAACGGAGAAGAATCTTTATCTGCACCGTCTGAAATTGTGAGTAATGTTACAGGGACAGTTGAGGTTACGGAGGAGGGCTGGCTGGATATAAAGCTGAATACTCTATTGCCAAGCACGAAGCGATACATAACAAGTTATATAAGGGATACAATTTCGAGGCTTTTAGATGAATATCCGGGTACGCTTCCTTTTTTTGATACTGCATTTTTGGCAATAGTGGAATACTGTGATTTTGATAATCATAGGGCACTTGATAATGACAATAAGTATTGGAAAATGATACCGAACAGTCTTAAAGGAAGGGTTATAAAAGATGATACACAGTTCCATTTAAGTATAGGATTATTCACAAAAATTTCACGGGATTTACATTGTGAGGTAATAGTAATGGCACAAAAAGATATAGAAAAATTTTGTCGATTTTTGGGGTTTGGCACGGATTTATACGTGGAGTAAAAATGTTTTTTTGGTCATTTTTTCAAGATGCCAAATTTTACATAATTACTCCACGTATCGAGGGTCTAAAAATGGCTTAAATATGCGGGTTTCAAGACTTGGAAAAATAGCTCAAAAAAATTTTTAGCAGGGTAGTACTGGAGGTGGAGTAAAAAAGTGATTTTTGACACTTTTGACAATGAATTTTTAATGCTTTGCGGTCTTTGCAGATATATCCCTTCGGGATTGCAGAAAGTTTATGATGCGCCCTTTCTCAAAAGGAGCATCATAAACAATTTGCAGGTACACGATATGATTAAAATGATGAGTGACGGAAGGAGTTATCACCTAACAAGAACAGGGAAAGATATTCTTGCAGATATGGGTTATGAATTTCCCGATGACTTACGAACTGATATAAACAAAACAGCATATAAAAGAAAGCTTAAAAATGCAGAGATAAATATAATGATGTATCTTGCAGGTATAAATGTTTTTTACAAATTCCCTTATGAGCTTTCAGATAAAAACGGATATGCAAGCTCCCTTATGATGCGTGCGGATAAAAACATGAAAGTGCTTTCAAGCTCACAGTTTTTAGGTATTATGAAAATAGGAGATACAGCATACATAACCTATTTTGTAGATAGTGAGGATATGGATATTATCCCAAGCTTTGAAAAGGAAATAATATCAGCACAAATCCATAGCATCAAAAATGTTAGACAAATAAAACTGCTTATATTCGGTAATTCTCTTGACAGCTTATGGGAGTGCTTGTATCCCAAGACCTGTAAACCGCCGATAGGAAGAGGCAGAAAACGCTTCGGAGAAGCCTTGGAGGTAATGGGTATGGAATACATTTTAGTTCCGTGCAGTAACGGAGGGGTGACACAACTTACGGTTTTAAATAATTTCAGGTACAGGGCTGTTATAGCTGAAGCATTAGATTGTGAAAAGGTTGAAATTCCGCAATTTAATGAATGTGACGGTCTTATTGGAGGAAAGCCTTGTATTATCGGTGTTGATATGAATATAGAACGGATAATCCGTGCATTAAAACAATCAGAACACTATGCGAAAAATAAAATGTCCACAATTTGCTGTCTGTCATTTCAAAGAAATGTGCTTGAAAGGATATTAAAGGAAAAAAACGCCCCGAACCATAAGATAGCCGTAATTGAAAGGAACGGATTAAAACAAGTTTTTCCGGGGCGAATTACAGAACGAGCAGGGTACATCACAAAAGGGGGTGAGTACATTGAAGCTCCTGCAAAAACTATCAGAAAAAATAAATAAAAACAGAAAAATCAGCAGATGGTATGTAAAGATTAAAGAGAGATACAAATTTTATATATCGGGTATTCTGATTTTTTTGTATCTTTACGGAGTTGTAATAAATGTCTTCCGTGCCGCAGCGGAAAATTTTCAAACAGGCGGCACAAAAACTATGGTATCCTTTAATCCGGCAATATGCATTAAAGCAGTATTTACACAGCAAGGCTTGGGAGTAGCCTTCTTTATAGCTATAATGTATGCGCTCATATCCGGTAAATGGGTAGGGTATATAACAGGTGAGAAGATAACAAAAGACGAGCGTAATTTCAGTATAACAAATGAGGGTACGCACGGAACATCCGGATGGCTTACAAAAAAAGAACAGAAATTGGTTCTGGAAACGGGTACTGCTGACGGCCTGCAATGTCCGATACTATGTAAAATCAAGGATAGTCCTTATGAAGATGATAGATTTTCCGAATACATCGGATTAAGAACAGATGTAGGATTAAACAGTCATACAATGGTTTACGGTGCATCTGGTGCAGGCAAGTCAAGAGGCTTTGTAAAGCCGTTTATTCTGAAAATGGCAAAAATGCCGGAGAAAATACGCGAAAGCATGATACTTGTTGACCCAAAGGGCGAGTTTTTTGAGTCAATGTCTGAATTCTTGAAAAAGCAGGGATATCTTGTAAAGGCGTTTAATCTTTTGGATATGGAAAATTCAGACGGATGGAATGTTATAGGCGAGATAGGCGATGATACAGACCTTGTACAGTCTGTAGCTGAAATCATAATACGAAATACTGCAGATAGTGAAAGAAAGGCTGATTTCTGGGACAAAGCAGAGAAGAACCTTTTAATCGCTCTTATTCTTTATGTCCAAAGTATGAGAGATCCGGTAACAAATGAATTGCTGCCGATACAAGAGCGTTCTCTGGGTACTATATATAAAATGCTGTCAACAGAAGGTTCAAAGAGTCTTGATGCAAAATTCCAAAAGCTGCCCTTAGACCATCCGGCAAGGGCGCCATACGGTATTTTTAAGCAGGCTGCGTCAAATCTTTGGGGTAATATTTTTATAGGTCTTGGTTCAAGGCTAAGTGTATTCCAAAACAAGTTTGTTGATACCATAACAAAATACCACGAGATAGACTTGGAGCTTCCGGGTAAGCGTCCTTGTGCATATTTCTGCATAATATCGGCACAGGATTCAGCTTATGAGTTTTTAAGCTCTCTTTTCTTTTCAATGCTTTTTAAGAAGCTTTCTGACTATGCAAGAAAGCAAGGAGATGAAAGGGGCAGGCTTCCCGTTAAGGTCAATTTTGTAATGGACGAGTTTTGTAACTGCGGAAAGCTCTTGGATTTCAAGAAAACAATATCGGTTGTCAGATCATTCGGCATAAACTGTCATATTATCATTCAATCCATAGCCCAGCTTGCCGACAGATATCCGATAAAAGAATGGGAGGAAATAGTCGGTAACTGTGATACACAGCTTTTCTTGGGGTGTAACGATACAATGACCTGTGAATTCATATCGAAACGGTGCGGAAATGTTACTGTAAAGCTGACAAACAGTATGGCACCGCAAACGCCTCTGTTTGCACCTATTACAAGAGAGGTAACGGGATACAGGCAAACAAAGACAAATACAATGCGTCCGCTTATGTATCCCGAAGAGGTGTTACAGCTTGATAACAGGGAGTGTCTGTTGCTGATACGAGGTCAAAAACCGCTTAAGGCATACAAGATACTGCCTGACGAAATATCCGCATTTTCAGAGATAGAATATACCCGTATAAGCGATTATATTCCACAATGGCGTAATGAAGAGAAAATAAAAGCCGATATAGAAGCAGAAAAGATAAAATTATCCGAACAAAGCAAGGTTGGTGTGCAATTTGATGAATATGATGTGCCGCCAAAACCAAACTTCGGGACAAAAGATTCAAAGCCTAAATCTCAAAAGAATAAAAAGCAAAAACATAAAAATGTAATGACTCTGATAGACGATCAAAGCAATACCAATGAGGAAATAGACGAGTATGCCGTGACGGATATACAGGATATTTTGGAAGATTAAATTTGAATTTAAGATTAAAAAAGGGGTGAAAAGGATGTATATGAACGCTTACCAAAAATACATAGATTCGCTTGTTACAGAATATGGACCGCTTTTGTCAAGACAATTATGTGCATTGGTCAATAAGGAGTTCGAAACGGCGCTACCGAATATTGACGGTTATGCAAACCAGTTGTGTCAATTTGCAGATTTTGACGATAGCCTCATTGAAAATGAAACGGCAATAGGCAAAAAGGGAGAAATTGCAAATATTGATATGATCCGCGCTGTTGATGTAATGCTTGAATTCGGTAATGATGTGGAATACTTCAAAAAAGGGTGTTATCCCGCTGTACTTTGGTTTTTGGTAAATACAAAGGAGCATACAAAAGAAATATGTGTAGTTGCAATACATGAGGGCGAAGACATCAATACTTTGACACAATTTGAGGATGACGACGAAGATAATATAAAGTGCAGTATGACAATTTTCTTGCTGGAAAACAAAAAACAAATGTCAAAATTTACAAAAATGAAAAACATCCGTTTTGCAGTAGTAGGAAAAACGGGTGTTAAGTTTTATAAGAAATAACAGAAGGAGGTATAGGAAATGGATTTTGAAGGACTTAATTTAGTTGAGCTTGACAAGAATTTAAGTATAGAGGAAAAGGAAGAATGGCAGGCAATTTACGCTTCATACAGAGGTCAGTCCATTATAACGGGCGAGGTTGTCGGAGTGGATTTGCACGAATTCAAGTACATACCAAAGGGCGAAAAAAAGACTGTAGTAAAAACTGTACGGTGTCTGATTATTATAAATTACCGTGTAAAGGTTATAATCCCTCAAACAGAGGTGTTCATTGATATTGGTGAGGAATACAGCCATATACTGCGTTCAATGTGCGGAGCAAAAATAGACTATGTAATAACGCACATTGACCGTGAGGCAGGGTTTGCTGTTGCGTCAAGAAAAATGGCACTTGAAAACATTCGTAAGGTCTATTCAAAGCGTCCAATAAAGGAGGAAGGCACGGTAACTGTGGATGTTATAGCAGTCGGAAAAAATGTTTGCACGGTAACATACAGGGGTTATGATGTTATGCTTCCGCAACGCGATGTAAGCTATAGCATTGTCAGGGATCTACGCGAAAGCTTGCAGCCGGGAGATAAGCGAAAGGCTGTTGTAAAAAGCTTTGATAAAGATAACGGTATCTTGCAGCTTTCAATAAAGGAGGCTACGCCTCATCCGTTTGAAGGTATTGAAATGCGTCATCCGATAGGTTCAACGAGGATAGCGTCAATAGTCGGAAAATATGGCGGCGGTATATTTTGCAGAATGTCTGACAATATAACAGATGTCCTTTGCTCCTATGTATATATGCAGCAAGATAAGGATTTCAAGGTCGGGGATAAGGTCGAGGTACTTATCAAACGATATAACAATGAAAAAAAGCTTATATATGGCAAAATAATAAGAAAACTTCACTAAATTTAAAAGCATCACTTTTCCGTTTTCGGAAGAGTGGTGCTTTTTTTGATGTCAAGCTAAATTTTTTTTATCGCATTTATTTTATTTCTTGTTCAATATCATCAAAGATTTCATGGTCAAAGAACTGTCTTACAGAAATGTCCAGACCGTCACATATCTTTTTAATCGAAACAACTCCGGGATTCTGGCTCTTTTCGTTAAGCATACTATAAATGGTAGTGGGAGAAATCCCGGCAATATTTGCCAGTGCATTAACAGTGATGTCATGCTCGGCAATAAGCATCAATATGCGTTTTGCAACAGCTTCTTTTGTGTTCATAGCTAATCTCCTTTTTCAGTATCTCTAATATATATTTTGCACAAATTTACGATATATCGTGTGGGATATATCGTAAATTGTTAAAAAGTGTGATATAATGTACGATATATCCCACATAAAGGAGAGGTTTTTATGGAAATTTTTACAGTAAGTTTTTTCGGACATAGGAGAATTGATAGATTTGCCTATGCTGAAAGGCGTGTGGCAGAATTGATAGGGGGGCTTTTAAGAGAAAAGGAATATGTTGATTTTCTTGTGGGGCGTGACGGAGAATTTGATACGATTGTTTCATCAGCAATCAGGCGGGCAAAGCAGAATATATTTGACGCAAACAGCAGTCATATATGTATTTTACCATACGAACGGGCGGAATATAGGGATAATGTCGAAGAATTTGAAAAATATTATGATGAAATAGAGATTTGTGAAAAATCAGCAAAGGCGTATATGAAAGCGGCAATTGGTATAAGGAATGAATGCATGATCGACAGGAGCGATTTATGTATTTTTTATGTAACAAACAATAGTGGCGGAGCATATTCTGCACTTCAATACGCAAAAAAGCAGAATAAGGAAATAGTAAATATTGCTGATGAAGAAAAATACTGAAAATTTTTTAAAATGACCGTTAATTTTAACTCCACGTATTGAGAAAAGAAAAATAATAAAGTACAATGAAGCCGTAAAAATGGTAAGTAGTTATTATGGTAAGTAGTTTTAACGGTTTAAAGGAGATTGTTCAAAGGGACAGGTATGCCTAAAAACCGTTCTTTTCATTTTTACAGGTAATAAATCGATTTGGAAATTTTAAATGCACAAAATCAAGTCTTTATGGCTTTTTGTGCTTTTTTTATTTCCAAGAGGAAAGGGGATTGATTAAATTGAGGGTTTGAAAAAAAAGAAAGTGGTTTACAAAAAGGAGGAGAATTTATTGAAAGAAAATCTATTAAGAAGAAGGGATGCAAATGCGGGAACTGGCTGAATTATCGCCTGTCACCTATCATGATTATGAACGAAGTATATCTTTAAAATGCTACGCAGACACATTTGTCTATCATAAGGTAAGTGCAAGGGAACGTAATTTAGTTGCAATTCGGTTTGGCGGTTATCCAGAACAGGTGCGAGCTTTGGTTGACGCACTAAAAGGAACGGTAACCTTTGAAACAAGAATTGAGGATCATCCGGTTATTTTGCAGACCAAAAACACGAAGTACAAAAAAAGTATATCGCATGATGGCATTTATGCAGAGGGTACGCTTATGGCGCTTGACGATGATGCAGAAGATGACAGTAAAGATACTGAAGTTAAACGCCCAAATAATAAGCGCAGGATGTATATTTTTTGTGAAGAGGGTAACAGCGAATCGCTGTTTACCGAGCTTGACAAGAAAACAATCATTCCGCTGATTCCCGAATTCAAGGATTACATAATTCGGGAAAGCATAAAAAGAGGTGTACTTATTCCTCTTGAGGTCTTATCTGCGTGTGACAGGTATGATGCATATATGCTTCAACTAAGCAAGGATGAGCATGAAATGGAAAAGATAGTAAATGACGGACTTAAAAACGGGGATATTTCAATTCCCAATGCAAAACAGGGTTCTGACTTTTCGGAAATCCAAACCGTATCAGGATACCTTAATAAGTACGGAGTTACTATAGCAAACAGGATTAAAAATTCATTTAATCCGTTGTTCGAACCGGCAAATGAAGCTATATGCGACAGATTAAAGCGAATTAACGGACATCTTAAAAAGAGCGTTGGATATTCGCTTTATCCTGCACAGCTTGCTGTTTGTGAGGCTGTAAAACGAAGACTTGATAAGTCGAAGGTCGGCATAATTGTAGCAGAGTGCGGAAGCGGTAAGACAAAAATCGGTACTTGTGCATTGGCTGCACATCAGAATGGCAGAAAATGTTTTAATGTTGTTTTGTGCCCGTCGCATCTGACAAAAAAATGGCAACGGGAAATTGAAGAAACCTTACCTAATACCGATGCTGCAGTGGTGCATTCAATATCAGATATCAACCTTGTATATAAGCAATTTTTGAAAGGAGATAACAGCGTATATATTATCTTTTCAAAAGAGCGTGCAAGGGACGGGTATATGAAAAAGCCGGCTGCTGTTTATTCGCAGTCAAAAAAAGCGTATATATGTCCTCACTGCGGGTGCGAAATACTTATGAAAATCAAAGATGACGGCGTATGCTATGAAGTTAATGCAGACCAGTTTTTCTTTAAAAAAGAGAATAAGGAAAATCACAGATGCAAAAACTGCGGCGAAATACTGTGGACAGCGTATAATCCGGAGGACAAAAGGCTCAGTCATAATAAATGGGTTAAAATCGGAAGTTACGGATTTGTTTACAGACCGTTTGCTATACGCCATTTAGAAACCACAAAGGATTTAAAGGTCATTGACAGAATAAAAGAGATTGTTGCAAATCCACAAAATCCGTTTATTGCAAAGGGCGCATACAGACGATATTCAATGAGCCAGTATATAGCATCTAAAATGAAGGTTGACGGACTTTTAGCTGACGAGCTTCACCGTGCGCCCATAAGGGGTACATACTAAATCTGACTTAGCAAGCAGTAGGCATATCTCTGTGCCTATCAACTACCAGCTTACTCACAGGGGAAACCTGCGTGGGGAACATAGCATTCTGGAAAAGGGCGTAAGTTGGTTAATCATCAAACCACGACTGAACGCAAGGTTGAAAAGATAGATATGAGGATAAAACCTGGATTGGTTGAACGATAGTCCGAACGGTCTCACTCGTGCCTGTAGCGGAAGATGATTATAGACGCTATACCAAGAATGATACCTTCCGTTGGTGAAGGAGGGTATTCAGAGATAATTCAAGGCGTACCGCCATAAGCGGAAAAGGACGAAAATCGTATCCGACAATCTATCGTGCTTAGTTAGTATGTATCTAAATGGGGATTACCTAAACTGGAACGCCCAAGCGGGCTATATACCGAGGGTATTGAATATCCAGCATGGTAACGGAGTCTCCATAGTAGTCCGAAGACGGGAAAGCCGTCCACATGGCGAAGGGAGACAGCTTACATATTTAGTACAAATATTAGGAAGGTGTGAGATACATTATGAGAAATCCAGTAAATGTGCTAAACAGTTTATCACAACACAGCAATAATGAACAGTATAGGTATCAGCGGCTTTATCGTCTGCTGTACAACAAGGAAATGTATTCCGTAGCATATCAAAAAATATATGCGAAAGAGGGTAATATGACGAAAGGTTCTGATGATAGAACCATAGACGGAATGAGCCTTGAACGCATAGAAAAATTGATAAATAGCTTAAAAGATGAGTCATACCAGCCTGCGCCTGCACGCAGAGAGTACATACCGAAAAAGAATGGCAAAATGAGACCTTTAGGCATTCCATCATTCGAGGATAAACTTCTACAGGAAGTCGTGAGAATGGTATTGGAAGCCATATATGAGGGTTACTTTGAGCCAACATCTCACGGTTTCAGACCAAAATGTAGCTGTCATACAGCACTTACTTGTATTCAGAAATATTATACAGGAAGTTCGTGGTTTATTGAGGGAGACATTAAAAGCTTCTTTGATGAAATAGACCACAATGTAATGATTGATACTCT
>JAIKVQ010000103.1 GCA_024685565.1 Bacillota bacterium | reverse complement strand
GGCTATCATCACCTGACGAATTGGGGAACAACTTCGGTTTTCGTTATTGTAGGCGAAAGAAAACTGCGCCCGTTTTATGATGAAAACGGTAATGTTACTATGCGTGACAGTGTAGATTTGGGTTTTACGGTAGATGAGCGTATTGCGGACGGATATTATTTCTCGAATACGATAAAATTATTTAAAGAAATATTAGAAAATCCTGAGCTTTTGGAAAAACCGCTTGCCGAGGAGGTATAAGAGGCTATGGGTATGATTGTCAAGACGCCTTGGATTGCCTCTTTTGGCAATGTGCCGCCCCACTTAGACTATTTTAACGGGTCTTTATTTGAGATGGTAGAAAAAATGGCGGAAAAATATCCCGATAAAATAGCTTTTGATTTTATGGGGCGTGCAACAACCTACCGCAGTTTCGCAGAAGGGGTAAAAAAGTGCGCAAAAGCCCTTAAAACCATAGGCGTAAGAGAGAATGACAGAGTAACAATTGCTATGCCTAACTGTCCGCAGGCGATTTATGCTTTCTATGCAATAAATCTTGTTGGCGCAGTTGCAAATATGATTCATCCGCTTTCGGCCGAAAAGGAAATAGAGTTTTATTTAAATGAGTCGGAGAGCGTAACTGCTTTAACGCTTGACAGGTTTTATGGGAAATTTGAGGCAATACGCCATAATACTAAGCTTACAAACATAATAATTGCAAGCGTAAAAGATGAACTTTCAAAGCCTATAAGGGCAGGGTATATGCTGACTGAGGGGCGTAAAATTCAAAAAATCCCTAAGGACGCGCCAATTATAAGATGGAATGATTTTATGAAGCTGTCACGGTGTTGTTTTTATAACTACAAGGTGGCAAAAAAAGCAGAGGACCCAGCAGTTATACTTTATTCCGGCGGAACAACGGGTACGACAAAGGGCATAGTTTTGACAAACAGGAACTTTAACGCACTTGCACAGCAAGTAATAGGTGCAAATCCTATGTTTTGTGCGGGCGACAGAATGCTTGCAGCTATGCCTATTTTCCACGGATTCGGGCTTGGCGTTTGTATTCACGCAATGCTGTCGCACGGCGGAAGGTGTGTTTTAGTGCCGCGGTTTACTGCAAAAAGCTATGCTAAACTTATATCAAAATATAAATGCAACTTTATTGCGGGAGTGCCGACTCTTTACGAGGCAATTTTGCGTCTTCCCAATATGGCAAAATCGGATTTGAGCAGTTTAAAAGGCGTATTTTCGGGTGGCGATTCGCTCTCTGCCGAGCTTGCCGAAAGATTTAATACCTTTTTAAGGGAGCATAAAAGCACTGTAATAATCCGCGAAGGCTACGGGACGACCGAAACGGTAAATGCCTGCTGTCTCATGCCGGCTCATATTTTTAAGCAGGGAAGTATCGGTATTCCGCTTCCCGACACCTATATAAAAATTGTAAAGCCTGATACCGATATTGAACTCCCTTACGGTGAAGAGGGCGAAATTCTGATTTCAGGGCCTACTGTTATGCAGGGGTATCTTAATAATGCAGAAGAAACAGCAAAAACCCTGCGTATCCACGCCGACGGACGTATGTGGGTATATACGGGAGATTTGGGCTCAATGGATAATGAGGGGTTTGTGTATTTTCACGGAAGAGCGAAGAGAATGATAGTTTCGTCGGGATATAATGTTTATCCTCTGCAGATAGAAAATATCTTAAATGCACATAAATATGTTGAATCAAGCTGTGTTATAGGTGTTCCCGACGCATATAAAATGCATAAAGTTAAGGCTTTTGTTACACTGAAACATGGAGTGCCCGCAACTGAAAAGACAAAAGAGGAGATTTTGGCGTATTGCAGAAAGAATATTGCAAAGTATGCAATGCCCTGTGAGATAGAATTTATAGAAGAATTGCCAAAAACTCTTGTCGGAAAGGTTGATTACCGAAAACTTGAAATGGTCTGAAACGGATATTTTGTGCACTTTTTTAAAGTATTTCATAAAATAATAAAGGGTGATAGTTTTATGAGATATGATAGAGAAAGTGCTGTGGCATATGCGAATAGATGGGCGTATTTCAGAAATCCTGAGTTTTTTGACTTCTCCGAGCTTGGCGGTGATTGCACAAATTTTGCATCACAATGCCTTTTTGCCGGTTCCGGTGTTATGAATTATACACCGATTTATGGCTGGTATTATATAAATGCATCAAACCGCACTGCCTCCTGGACAGGTGTGGAATTCTTATATAATTTCCTTGTAAATAACAGGGGCATGGGACCTCAGGGAGAGGAAGTCGAGCTCAAGAGGATTATGGCAGGCGATATAGTACAGCTGAAATTCAAAGAGGGACCGGATTTTAACCATTCGCCTGTTGTTGTGGATGCAGGCGACGGAACGCCTGATACTGTGCTGGTTGCGGCACACAGCGTTGACAGCAATTGCCGTCCTATTTCCAGCTACTCTTATCGGGGTATACGTCCGATACACATATTTAATGTGGGAACTTAAAAAAATTTATACTTTTTTGAAAAAACCTATTGACTTAGTAGGAAATATGTGTTAAAATCACATAAACCTACTAAAAAGGTAGGAAATGAAAGGGCGTGAAAAATATGAATATTTACAAATCAGCAGATGAGTTGATAGGAAAGACTCCGCTTTTGGAGCTTACACACATCGAAAAAGAGGAAGCAAGCGAAGCAAAGATTTTTGCGAAACTTGAATATTTTAATCCTGCAGGTTCGGTAAAGGACAGAATTGCAAAAGCTATGATAGATGATGCAGAAAAAAGCGGACGGCTTAAAAGCAATTCGGTAATAATAGAGCCGACAAGCGGAAACACAGGCATAGGACTTGCAGCCGTTGCGGCGGCGAGGGGATACCGTATAATAATTGTAATGCCTGAAACTATGTCAGTTGAGAGAAGACAGCTTATGAAAGCATACGGTGCAGAGCTTGTCTTAACAGAGGGCTCAAAGGGAATGAAAGGCGCAATTGCAAAGGCAGAGGAGCTTGCAAAGGAAATATCCGACAGCTTTATTCCGGGGCAGTTTGTGAACCCTGCAAATCCAAAGGCACATTTTGAAACAACAGGTCCTGAAATTTACGAGGATTTAGACGGAAAGATTGATATTTTCGTGGCAGGCGTAGGGACAGGCGGAACTGTAACGGGTGTAGGCGAGTATTTAAAATCAAAAAATCCGCAGATAAAAGTTGTGGCGGTTGAACCGCAAAGCTCGGCAGTTTTGTCAACAGGAGCCTCTGGAGCACACAAAATTCAGGGAATTGGTGCAGGCTTTGTGCCGGAGGTTTTGAATACAAAAGTATATGATGAAATAATTACGGTATCCAATGAAGATGCCTTTGAGACGGGCAGACGCATTGGCAGAAGCGAGGGAGTCTTAGTAGGCATATCCTCAGGTGCTGCAGCTTTTGCTGCAATAGAACTCTCAAAGCGTCCTGAAAATAAGGGTAAAAATATAGTTGTATTACTTCCCGATACGGGCGATAGATACCTTTCAACACCTCTTTTTGAGGCATAATACTAAAGAAATAAAAAAAGGCTGTTTCACCTTTAGTGAAACAGCCTTTTTGCCCCGCATAGACCGTAAACAAGACCTGATTTCTTACCTGCATAAGCAGGTGGGTTATCTCATTTTTGCTTTATATGTCCACTGGCAGTTCCGATTGGAAAAGGAGGCGTATATGCCGCAAAAAATATCAATATCCCGTATATAATTTGTTGGTAAAAAATATAGGCTTAATACGCGAATCGCAGGGAGTGAAAACTAATTTTCCTCTTCTTCAAATTCTTCGTCACGGCGGACAAACTCATCAAATGCTGCCTGAAGTTCTGCTTCGTCATCTATCGAAACAAGCTCAGCGTCGTCGCCTTCGCCCTCAACGCGCATAATAACAACTTCGTCCGACTCTTCAGTGCTGCCCTCAATAACTTCAATGAGCGCAAAATAGGTTTTTCCGTTAAATTCATAAACATCATAAACCATAAACTGAGCGGGATTGCCCTGCTCGTCCTCTAAAATCAAAATATTGTCTTCCATAGTTTTCTCCTAACCGTTTTATTTGATATTTTAATACACATTAAAATATATGTCAACTGTTTTTTTGCATATATCCGTCAAGAATTAGGCAGGCAGAAAGGGTATCAATAACATTTTTTCTTGCCTTTTTAAAAGTATTGGTTTCATTAAGATATCTGCTTGCACCTACCGTTGTAAGCCTTTCGTCCCAAAATACAATCTCACCGCCAAAAATACTCTTTAATGTTTCGGCAAATTGATAGGTTGCATCTGCACGGAAACCGAGACTTCCGTCCATATTTTTCGGAAGACCTATAACAATCTTTTGGGGCGAATATGAGTCAATTATTTTTTTTAACTCCGAAAGCAGTTTTCCCGTACCTTTGTTCTTTATTGTTCCGACGCCTTGCGCAGTTATGCCGAGAGCGTCGCTTACGGCAACGCCGACGCGGGCATCGCCATAGTCAATTCCTATTATACGCATAATACTTCTCCTTATTCAAAGCATATCATATAAGCGTACAAAAGTCAACCTTGATTTTTGCCGTAAAATATGGTAAAATTATATTGCAAAAACGCAAAGACAAAACAAAATAAAACAAAGAAATACAAAAAAAGTATTGAAATATTTTGTTACAGATGATATAATAAAAGCATATATATCTTTAATGCAAAGGAGAATGTAAAATGGCTGAGTTTGAGCATGGCGGGATACCTATGACAAATCGTATAAGAAAGCTTATTGACAATCTGTTTGCCGAGATGCCTGAGATAGAAACCGAGCGTGCTGTTTTAGTGACAGAAAGCTATAAAATGACAGAGAATTTGCCTATAATAAAAAGACGTGCCCTGGCATTTTGCCATATTCTTGAGAATATTCCCATAACGATAAGGGAAGGTGAGCTTATTGTAGGAAGTAATGCTAAAAAACCACGTAGCTGTCAGGTTTTCCCGGAGTATTCTTTTGAATGGCTTGAAGGTGAGCTTGATACGGTAGCCACAAGAAGTGCCGACCCATTTTACATATCTGAAGAAAATAAAAAAATTTTGAAGAGCATTTTTCCGTATTGGAAGGGAAAAACAAATTCAGACTTGGCATATGCCTATATGGCAGATGAAACAAAACGTGCGATAAAGCACAATATGTTTACGGCCGGAAATTACTTCTATAACGGAATAGGACATATTACGGTAGACTATAAAAAAATCCTTGATATCGGCTTTAACGGTCTTATAAAAGAGGCAGCAGAAGAGCTTTCAAAATGTACGGTTTGTATGCCTGAGTACTCTAAGAAACACGAATTTTTAGAGTCTGTCATTCTATGTGCGGACGCTGCAATAAAATATGCTAAAAGATATTCGGTTTTAGCGCGTTCGCTTGCGGAAAAATGCGCCGATTCAAAAAGGAAGCAGGAGCTTATCTGGATAAGCGATGCATGCGAAAATGTACCTGCAAACGGGGCTTCAAACTTTTATGAGGCATGCCAGAGTTTTTGGTTTATTCAAATGCTTTTGCAGACAGAATCAAGCGGACATTCAATTTCGCCTGGGCGTTTTGACCAGTATATGTATCCGTTTTATAAAAAAGACCTTGAATTGGGCAAGATAACGCCTGAATTTGCACAGGAGCTTATAGACTGTATATGGGTAAAGTTTAATGATTTAAATAAGGTAAGAGATGCTGCATCTGCAGAGGGATTTGCAGGATACAGCCTTTTCCAGAATCTTTGTGCAGGCGGTCAGACAAGAGACGGACTTGATGCTACTAATGATTTATCATATATGTGCATACAGGCGTCAATGCATACACAGCTTCCCGCACCGTCCTTTTCTGTAAGAATATGGAACGGAACACCAAATGAGTTTTTGTTAAAGGCAGTAGAGCTGACACGAACGGGAGTGGGGCTTCCCGCTTACTACAATGACGAAATAATTATACCGTCTATGATGAATAGAGGCATAACATTAGAGGAGGCACGCGACTATAACATTATAGGCTGTGTTGAACCTCAGATATGTGCGAAAACCGACGGCTGGCACGACGCGGCATTTTTCAATATGTGCCGTCCGATAGAGATGGTGTTCTATAACGGAATGGATGCAGGCGAGCAGGCGAGCATTAAAACGGGCGAGCTTAGTGAATTTAAAACATTTGAAGATTTTTATAATGCGTATAAAAAGCAGATGCGGTATAATATTGCACTTTTGGTAAATGCTGATAACGCAATAGACGTTGCACACAGCGAACGCTGCCCGCTTCCTTTCCAGTCATCTATGGTGGACGATTGTATAAAAAGAGGAAAGAGTATCCAAGAGGGCGGAGCGGTTTATAATTTCACAGGTCCGCAAGGGTTTGGTATTGCAAATATGACAGACGGCTTATATGCTGTTAAAAAGCTCGTTTATGAGGATAAAAAGTATACTCTTGATGATTTTAAAGAGGCTATGATTAACAATTTTGGTGAGGATTATAATGCTGTTGCAGCGAAAAAGGCTACTGAAAGAGCGGTAGCAGAGCTTGTTTCAAGCGGAAAAACCGTTACCGAAAGAGATATTGAAAGACTGGTTAAGGAAAAACTCAAGAACAATTGTACAGATGAACAAAAGCTGAAATTCAAGAAGTTAAAGGAGGATATTGAAAGTCTTCCGAAATACGGAAATGATATTCCCGAGATTGACTTGTTTGCAAGAGATGTTGCATACGTATATACTAAAGAAGTTGAAAAGTATAAAAATCCGAGAGGAGGACAGTTCCAGGCAGGACTTTATCCAGTTTCTGCAAATGTTCCGCTTGGACAGCAGACAGGTGCCACGCCCGATGCAAGACTTTCATCAATGCCAATTGCCGACGGAGTAGGTCCGTGTTCAGGAAGAGATACAAAAGGCCCTACAGCAGCTGCAAATTCAGTTGCTAAACTTGACCACGGTATTGCCTCAAACGGAACTCTTTATAATCAGAAATTCCATCCGTCTGCACTTTCGGGAGTTGTCGGACTGCAGGATTTTGCGTCGTATATAAGAGGATTTTTTGACCAGAAGGGAATGCATATGCAGTTTAATGTGGTAAGCCGCGAAACGCTTTTAGACGCACAGAAAAATCCTGAAAAGTATAAAGGTCTTGTGGTGCGTGTTGCAGGGTATTCTGCACTGTTTACTACGCTGTCACGTTCACTTCAGGACGATATTATAAATAGAACAGAGCAGGCATTTAACAGATAAAGCAGGTATTCAAAATGTATGATTTTTTAGATGTCAGGGGAAGAATATTTGATATACAAAAGTACTCTATACACGACGGACCCGGTATTCGCACAATTGTATTTCTTAAAGGCTGTCCCTTGCGGTGCAAATGGTGCTGTAATCCTGAGGGACAGGAATTTAAAGTACAGGAAATGACTTTTTTGGGAAAGCATAAAACTGTCGGAGAAGATGTATCGGTAGCTGAAGTTATGGCTGAGGTTATGCAGGACAGGGTGTACTATACCCGTTCGGGCGGCGGTCTTACTCTTTCGGGCGGCGAGTGCTTAGCGCAGCCTGATTTTGGAGAAGCACTTTTAACCGCAGCGAAGTACGAGGGAATTTCAACAGCGATTGAAACTACAGGATTTGCAAAGTGGGAATACATTGAACGGTATTTAAGGGTTACCGACCACGTACTTATGGATATCAAAAATATTGATAATGAAAAACATAAGAAATTCTGCGGTCAGTCAAACGAGGTTATTCTCGAAAATGCCGTAAGGATAGCAAAGAGCCATAATGATTTGACGATTCGTGTTCCCGTAATACCGGGGTTTAACGATACTAAGACGGAAATTGCTAAAATTGCAGAATTTGCAAGTATGCTGCATGGTGTTAAAAAGCTTCATCTTTTGCCTTATCACCGCTTAGGTGCTGATAAATATAAAGGTTTGGGACGGGAATATTCCTTGGAGGGAGTAGATCTTATACCTAAAGATAAGATGAATGAATTACTGGAGACTGCGAAAAAATCAGGATTATATTGCCAGATAGGCGGATAAGGAGATTTTATGAAGATTAAAGACGGATTTATTCTAAGACAGGTTGCGGGCAATTATATTGCCGTTGCAGTAGGCAAAGAAACGGTTGACTTTAATGCAATGGTAACAACTAATGAAACGGGTGCGTTTTTGTGGAAAAAATTACAAACCGAAACAACTGAAGAAGAACTTTTAAATGCTCTGACTTCCGAGTATGACGTAGATGAGAAAACGGCGAAGGCTGATATATCAGAGTTTTTGGAGGAACTCAGAAAAGGAAAGCTGTTGATTTAATATGGAAAGTAAACAAATTCCTCTTAAAGATATTTGGCCTGTGATGAAAGAGCAAATTGATGTGGGGAAAACGGTTGTATTTTCGCCTAAGGGCACAAGTATGCTGCCGCTTATAAGACAGAATATTGATAAAGTTATCCTTACAAAAGCGCCCCAAAAGCTTAAGAAATATGATTTGCCGCTGTATTTGCGAAAAAACGGGCAATTTGTTTTGCATCGTGTTGTCGGTATTGATAAAAACGGATATATTATGTGCGGAGATAATCAATCTGAGCGTGAGTACGGTATAAAAGATGAGCAGATTTTAGCTTTAGCATGCGGTCTTTACCGTGAAAATGATTATATATCATTTGACGATAAAAAATATGTAAATTATTGTAAAAAGCAGGTGTTAAAAAAACGGATTTATGGCATTTATCTTAGATTTCGTCGTTTTGCAGGCAGAATAAAGCATAAAATAACAGACAAGAAAAAATAAAAAAATTTCATTAAATTTTTCGTTTTCGGGTAATATAAAAAGGGGCGAAAAATTATGAAAGATGAAGATTTTGCATTTGATATTATGAATAATGCAAATACGGTTGCTTCAATGACAGAATGTACGGGACTTATACAGATTCCGCCCGAAAATGAAATGCAAGCGGAATCATACGCCGATATTTATACAGTTCCGAAAACCGTAAATCAAACGGAAAAAGGAAGATACCGTCACAAAAGGATTAAAAAAAATCGGAGCATTTAAGCTCCGATTTTTTATTATTTCGGAAATTACCTCAATTTGAGATAATTTCCGAAATAACAAAACTGCTACCTTATTCCTACGCCCGCAGGCGGAGCTTTTATCAAAAGCTTTTTTACTGTTTCTTTAAAAGATCGCGTATTTCGGTTAAAAGCACTTCTTCATTCGAAGGTGCGGGAGGAGTTGCCTTTTCCTCTTCCTTCTTTTCAAATCTTTCTCTTATTTTGTTTATCATTTTAACTATTGCAAAGACTGAAATTGCGATGAGCAGGAAATCAATAATGGCTTGCAGGAACTGTCCGTAAGGGATAACAAGCTCATCTGTAATAGTCGCCGATAAATCAGCAATATTTACCTTTCCTGTAACAACGCTTAAAAGCGGAGTTATGATGTTTTCAACAAGCGATGTTACAATCTTTGTAAAAGCGCTACCCATTATAACACCGACTGCTAAATCAACAACGTTGCCTCTTGAAATAAATTTTTTGAATTCATCAATGGTTTTCATCTGTTCTACCTTCCTTATTTATTTTTTAAAATGAAAGCTTTTCTTCCAAAAATGCTTCCAAATTATCAATTTTAATGCGCTCCTGTTCCATAGTGTCACGGTCGCGGACAGTTACACAGCTGTCGTTTTCGGAGTCAAAGTCATAGGTGATGCAAAATGGTGTTCCGATTTCGTCTTGACGGCGGTAACGCTTGCCTATTGAGCCTGCATCGTCAAATTCCGTATTGAATTTCTTAGAAAGAGCATCAAAAACCTTTTCAGCGCCTTCGTTAAGTTTCTTCGAAAGAGGCAGCACTGCTGCTTTTACAGGCGCTAAGGCAGGATTTAAGTGAAGTACAACTCGGCTGTCGCCACCTTCCAATTCCTCTTCATCATATGCTTCAACCAAGAACGCAAGAGTAACTCGGTCTGCACCCAGGGACGGCTCTATACAATAGGGAACGTATCTCTCACCTGTTGCCTGGTCTATATAGTCCATGCTCTCACCGGAATGATTTTGGTGTTGCATTAGATCGTAATCGGTGCGGTCTGCAATACCCCAAAGCTCTCCCCAGCCGAATGGGAATACAAATTCTATATCAGAGGTTGCTTTTGAATAGAATGCAAGCTCTTCCTTCGAATGGTCGCGGAAACGCACATTTTCCTCTTTTATGCCAAGAGAGGTAAGCCATTTCATACAGAAGTCTTTCCAGTAATAGAACCACTCCAGATCCTCACCGGGCTTACAGAAAAATTCAAGCTCCATCTGCTCAAATTCACGTGTCCTGAAGGTAAAATTACCGGGGGTGATTTCATTTCTAAAGGATTTTCCCACTTGTCCTATTCCAAAAGGTACTTTCTTTCTTGAAGTACGCTGAACATTTTTGAAGTTTACAAATATACCCTGAGCCGTTTCAGGACGCAGATAAATTGTTGATGATGAGTCTTCGGTAACGCCCTGAAAGGTTTTAAACATAAGATTGAACTGGCGTATGTCGGTAAAATTGTGTTTTCCGCATTCAGGACATACGATGCCGTTTTCCTCAATGTATGCGAGCATTTTTTCGTTGCTCCAGCCGTCAACCGTTATATCTTCGCCCTTTTCGTGTGCAAAATCCTCAATCAGCTTATCTGCTCTGTGACGTGCGTGACATTCCTTGCAGTCCATTAAGGGGTCGGAAAAACCGCCGATATGACCCGATGCCACCCAAGTTTCGGGATTCATTAAAATAGCACAGTCAACACCCACATTGTATTTTGACTCTTGAATGAATTTTTTCCACCAAGCCTTTTTGATATTATTCTTAAGCTCAACGCCCAAAGGACCGTAATCCCAGGAATTGGCAAGTCCGCCGTAGATTTCGCTTCCCGGATATATAAAGCCTCTGCCTTTACAGAGAGCAACGATTTTTTCCATTGTCTTTTCCGAATTTTTCACAGTTTTACCACCTTTTTTCAGTAATCAATATTAGTTTACTTAAAAAGCCCGTTTTTGTCAATAGGAAAAGAAAAAAATCAGGATAAAAAACCTTAAATATGGTGTTATGTAAACAAATTGACGTGGATAAGCAAACTGAGTTATCCACGAATTAAGGAAAATTACACCAGATTAAGACAAAATGGAACACGAAAATGCGGGATAACCCCGTGGATAACGTGGATTGTAATGTGTGTGTAACATTACTGTTATGTAAACCTCATATTTGACAATAAGAAAATTTTTTTATATAATTGCAAGCGGGTGGTAATATTGAAAAAAGAGGATTTAGACAGAATAAGAGCAGAAGTTCAGGGAGATTTTTTCTATTATGAAAGCGTAGGCTCCACAAATGCAGAGGCACTTAAGTACGCTAATGCTGAGGATAAAAGCCTTTTTTTAACTCAGAATCAGACTGCCGGACGGGGACGAATGGGCAGGAGTTGGGAGAATTCATGCGGCGGAGTTTATATGACGGTTCTTTTAAAGCCTGAAGGAATTTCGGAAAATATATCATCACTCACACTTGCGTCGGGTCTTGCAGCGGCAAGGGTAATACCAAACTCAACAATAAAATGGCCGAATGATATAATTTTGGGAGACAAAAAGGTTGCGGGCATTTTAGCCGAAACAAGAGTTTCCGGAAAAAACGCAGTTATAGCCGTAGGAATAGGGATAAATGTAAATAATCCGGAATTTTCGGGGGATTTGGCAGAAAAAGCAACCTCGATGTATCTGTATTCGGGAGAAACGCAGGATATAACAGAGATTGTTATTAGATTTTACACTGAATTTCTGAAAATTTATGAAGATTTTAAAAAAAGCGGATTTTCAAAAATAAAGAAAGAATATGAAGAAAAGTGTGTAACATTAAACCGTGAAATTGTAGTTTTAATCGGTGGAAAAGAACGGATAATGACGGTGAAGGGAATAAATGAAAAAGGCGAACTTATTGCGATAGCTGACGGAAAAACAGAAATTATAAATTTTGGCGAGGTTTCCGTACGAGGACTTTTGGGATATGCATAATTAAAAGACTGCTGATATATCAGCAGTCTTTTAATTATGCATTAAGTACGCTAAGCACAACTGTGGTTATAAGAAACAATACAGCAAGCGTTGTTGTCAATTTTGAAAACATTGAAGCCTTTGTTCTGCCTGAATTTCTGTTAAAGAATGAATCGCCGTCAGGCGTTGAACCTACAATTCCCTTAAGTCCAGGGTCTTTGCCTTCTTGAAGCAAAACAACAGCTATCAAGGCAACAGTTACTACTATGTGCAAAACCATAAATACCGTATTCATCGGCATAACCTCCTAAATTGATTGTAAACAATGGTATTATAACATCTTATCCTTTAATTTACAAGTCTTTTATATAATTTTTTTCATAATGTTTGGAATTTATTAAAAATTGTTACAGAATTGTTATAAAAAATATGTAGATTTTTGTATAAAAATATGATAAAATACAGTTATGTATTACTGTGCAGGAAAGGATATGCACGACTATGAAAAAAGAATTACTATACATTATCTGTGCGTTAATTTTAATAACGGGCGGAAAGGTTTTTGCTAAAACAAATGATGAAATTACAGTTAAATTTCAGGATAAAACTCTTGAATTTAATTCATCGCCGATAATTACGGAGTCGCGGACACTTGTTCAGATAAGACCGATAGCTGAGGCTATGAGCCTTGAAATTGAGTATGAGCCAAAGGGCGGAAAGGTAATTCTGTGCGACGGGGTTACTGAGGTACGGTTTGCGGTAAATTCAGATATTTCATACATAAACGGCGAAAAGAAAAAAATGGACGTAAAAATGACGGTTAAAGATGACTATACATTTATACCTATACGCTATCTTGCTGAGCCGTTCGGATATGAAATAGGCTATGAAGAGGGAACAAAAACCGTAAATATTTCGCTTCCAAGGGAAAAGGCTCTGGCAATATTAAAAGAGAAAATCAGAACGGGGAGCGGTAAGTATCCGTCCACCTATTACTGTCAGTCACAGGAGGACATAGGGCTTGAAAACAATGGAAAGGGTTATTGCTGGGTATGTTCGTATGCTATGCTTTTAAGCGATGTTACAAAGACCAAACTGACTCCGCTCGATATTGCAGAGGTGAATATAAAAAACGGATATAGCGGAAACTTTATGTCAGGTCACACATCTATTGCCGCAAAATTTGGCTGTGCTCTTGTTCCTGCACTTTCGGAAAATTCGCCGTATTTCGGCGGTTTCGGAAACCTTAAAAGAGGCGAGACCGATTTGATTATTGAAAGCGACCGGGACGCCTATAATGCACTGCGTGAGGCGCTTGATAAGTTCCCAAACGGTGTAATTGCGCGGTTTGAGGCATATCCTCATTCAATGGTTGCGGTGGATTACGATGAAAACGATATTTATTTTAATGACCCCGGGATAAAAAACGGTGAGCATAAAAAACTCCCCGAAACCTGTCTTAAAAATTACAGCCTTAAAGATTTGTCATATATTCAGGCAATAGCCAAAAAATAAAGAAAGGGTGAGAAAATGAAGTACGAAAAATCCTGCGGTGCGGTTATTTACCGTCATAACGAAACGGAAATAGAATACCTTCTTGTTTTCAACAAGAAAATGGGAGCAAACGGTCATTGGGGTTTCCCGAAAGGTCATAGAGAAGGCAGTGAAAACGAGTACGAAACAGCACAGCGTGAGATTTTTGAGGAAATAGGCATTTCGGTGGTATTTTGTGGAAATGCAAAAGTTGTAACCACATACAGTCCTAAAGAGGGAATTACCAAGGACGCGGTTTATTTTCTTGCAACGCCAAAAAACGGACAGGAAATAAAAATCCAACGCTCGGAAGTAGCGGAGTATTCCTGGTGCAGTCCTGAAAAAGCACGAATTTTGCTGACATATGACGCTAAGGTTTTGGACAAGATTGAAAAGTCAATGTAAAAAAGTTATATTTTGTAAAAAATATGTGGACAAATCACTCTTTTTGTTGTATAATTTTCCTTGAAAATAATTTTGGAACTGTGAGGAAAGAAAAATGGACGAAAGAGTATTTGCAATTAACCATCCGCTGATTCAGCATAAATTATCAATTATGCGCGATAAGAATACTTCCGTAAAGGATTTCAGAAGCTGCGCTTATGAAATAGGCTTGCTTTTGGGATATGAGGCAACTCATGATATGGAGCTTGAAGAATATGAAATTGAAACTCCTATTCAGAAAACAATTGCTAAAAGAACAAAGAGAAAGGTTGCACTTGTACCTATTTTAAGAGCGGGACTTGGTATGGTAGATGCTATGATGGAGCTTATACCTGCGGCAAAAATCGGACATATCGGTCTTTACAGGAATGAAGAAACACTGGAGCCTGTTGAATACTATTGCAAGATGCCTGTTGATATAGCTCAAAGAGAAGTTTTGGTTTTAGACCCAATGCTTGCAACAGGCGGAAGTGCAAAGGACGCAATAACGATGATAAAAAAGCGCGGCGCTAAAAATATAAAGTTTATTTGTATAATTGCTGCTCCGGACGGAATTAAGGCACTTCGGGAAGCTCATCCTGATGTGGATATATACTGCGGTGCTGTTGATGAAAGACTGAATGAACACGGATATATTGTTCCAGGTCTTGGCGATGCAGGTGACAGACTCTTCGGTACATTATGATAAAAAATTCGGTGAACCTCGGTTCACCGTTTTGTTTGAGGGGAAAGATATTTTATGCGCGTAAGAAAGAAAAAGAATTGTGATATACGCCTTGAGAAAAGCGGAAGTCTTTGGATAAAGGAACCGCAGGAATTAAAGGGCAGATGGCATAAGGAGTTTGGTAACGATAATCCAATACATATCGAAATTGGCTGCGGGAAGGGTAAATTTATTATTGAGATGGCACAAAAATACCCCGATATAAATTTCATAGCTATTGAAGTAGTAAAGGACATTATGGTGATTGCTATGGAGAAGGCGGAGCCTATGGGACTTTCTAATCTCAGATTTATTATTGCCGATGCAAGCTGTCTTTGCGACTTTTTTGAAAGGGGAGAGGTAAAAAGGATTTACCTGAACTTTTCCGACCCGTGGAAAAAGCGCAAGCAGGCAAAACGTCGGCTTACTCACAAAAACTTTCTTGATATATACAAAAAACTGTTGGAAAACGGTGACTTGATTTGTTTTAAGACTGATAACAAAGCACTTTTTGAGTTTTCGCTAAATTCCTTTTCAGAGGAGAATTTCAAGATGTCAGAGATTAGTTTTGACTTGCATAATTCTGATTTTGAAGATAATGTTATGACAGAATATGAAACAAAGTTTTCCGAGCAGGGTATGCCGATTTACCGAGTATGCGCGACATACCTTGGCTGGGAGGAGTAAAAAACACAGGATTTAGAAAATCCTGTGTTTTTTACTCAGCTGAGCGAGAATCCATAAAATATTCATTTCCGTCACTTAATACTATTTTGGTTACAGGTATCAAAGATGCGGACTTGTGATAGGTTGCGCTGTCAAAAACGCTGTACCCGAACTCCATTGATTTTACGGAATTTTGCTTGGCACCGTCATATGATGACGCAAAGTCAACCAATATTCCCGTAATGCTTTTTAAAGCACTGTCCTGACCTATGTTGTCACGTGGGTTAAACCAACTTCCGGAGATGGAAATTATTCCGTTCTTTGAAGCGGAAACATCTATTTCCGAAGAATAGACCGGCAAATCTTCCGCAAATCCTTGTATTTTCATATAGCAAATTCCACCTTTTGCTGATGAAGAAACGACTTTCGCATTTGTGACGTTAAAGCCGAGTTCTTTTAGGTAGGAAAAAACAGATTTTTGTGCTTCACTGATAGTATAGGCATGTGAGGTATTGAAGTTTTTTGGGGATTTAAAATAGAAGCTATCCCCCGATAAGGTGAGTTCTGCATTTTTGCTAAAAAAAGTGCCGTCACCGCGTGATGAAAATCCATCGCCAAGGATGGACTTTGCAAAGCTTTCATAATCTGAAATCACATTATCCGCCTGCAAAACCGATGTGTGAGGAATTTTTGAGGGAATAACAGACTTGTCAAGCAAAATATTATGCCCGCGGAGTATTTGTACTGCTGCGTCCATTACATCAGGCGATATTAAAGTCTCCTCTTTTTTTGCCGTGAAAATACTCAAGGCTAAAAAAATGTCGGTAAACAAAAACAGTATTATAAGGATTGTTTTAATTCTGCCACTGTTCATAAAAATCTCCGTTTCATAGCTTACAAAATTATTGTGCGAGGACGTTATCTACATCAATGTTCCAGTCGATGCCTATTTCTTCGCCGGAAAATCTGTCGAAAAATGCAGGGTACATTTTTGTTATGCGCATTTCGTACATAGAACCTCGGTAGGAAGCGATAACGTCGTCAAGCGCTTGTATAAAATCGGGTGATATACTTTGGTTATCAGTAACATTAAAATGCCGTAAAATTTGTGAATACTCCGTTAAATATCCGTTTTTTACAGTCGCAGAAAATGCGTGGGTACCCTTATATTTTACGGGATAACCTTCTACCGTGTAATCAAATTCAAAATGAGCATTATCGACACTTACTTTAGCAAGAGTCAGGCAAATATCCGCATCAATGTCCATTTTGCCGTTTACGGTGTCAATAAAGGAGGCAATTTTTGAAGAGTCCGAGCCTGCTTGAAGCTTAATTCCGTTTCCGCGTGCATTAAAGGTTAAAATTCCGCTTGGCGTTATTTTCAAAATACCGTTGTTTTCAACATAAACCAAAGTACCATCCGCCTCGGTATAGCTCCTTGCAGAACTTTTATTTACCCCGAAAAGAGGCAGAATGGCAGAAAGAGCTTTTTCATTTACCTGACCGTCTCTTTCTGCAGGGTTTTGCGGGATTACCGTAAAGGCGGTAACAGGCTCCGAATAAATTAAAATCATAGGCGATAAAACAGTAGATTCATCACCTGAATTTTTATCAAAATTCAGGTCAAATGAGTAGTTAATAATTGACTCTTCATCGGTATGCTCTTCTGCCGCCGATTGTATTATGGGACTTATAAGGGATGATGAGACGGGAATTTTACAGTAAGCATCGTTGCCGCCCAGGTAAACATTGCCGTTTTCGCCTATAACTATGTCAGAAAATTCAGAAATCGGAAGTTCTATGGCAGAAATTCCCAAAAATGATTCATATATATCGGGGGTAAAGGAGCAAGAAAAGTTTAAATAGAGTGACTTTGCAGTAAGCACAGAATACCAGTCCTCAGCACTGATTTGCAAAACCGATTTTGCGTCGCGAAAAGCAGATTTTATAACTTCTGATGCAGTACTGTTTATAGAGCTGAAATTCTCGCTTGCACGCGTGTAAATAAAACGGCTGGATTGATAGCCCGTATTTACGATAATCTTTTCAGGCATAGAAAGGCTCGCGGTTACCAACGCTGTATTCTTTTTTCGATTATTTCTCGTACTAACAAAAAAATTATAGCCGGAAAGCCATAATTTTTCATTTACCAATATTTTTTCGGCTAACACGAGATTTATAATTATGAGCATAATTAAAAGGATACTCTTAATTCTCTCTTTTTTCATAGCCAACCTCATTATTTAAGAAAGTTAAGCACATTTACGGTAACGTTTTTTAATTTATCTACAGTACTCTTTTTAACCTTAGAAATCTGAATTTTAACAACCTGATTTGATGTACCGTTTTCTGCGTAAATAACGAAAGTGTTACTGCTTTGCGGCAATTCGACAACTGTGCTGAAAAGACCGCTTGCGCCTATCTGCTTTTCCGATTTGATAAGTTCGCAGGCATCACCTGATGTCAGCCTGTAAACGCGCACTTTTGTATTTTGCAAGCCGGTTGCGGAGATAGTATATGTCTTATCGGAGGTTGAGCCTGAAAGTGAACGGGGTCGCTTAATATAAATGAGACTGGTTGAATTGCCCTGTGCCGACAGCGGAATTGAAGTTTCATATGCGGCAAAAGAGGCATACTGCACAGAAAACACCACCAACAATGCCAGAAACAGGGAAACCAACTTTTTCTTCATACTCAACATCCTTTCATAATTTTACATTTAGGGTATTTACATTATAGCACAAGGTTATTACAAAGATGTTACACTACGGTTAAAAGCATATAACATTTAAACGGGCACGGAAATTATTACTTCTGTACCCTCGCCGTAGGTACTGTTTATGCTGATATCGCCGCCAAGCTGAGTCATAATCTGCTTTGCAATAGCAAGCCCGAGACCTGTTCCGCCGGTTTCGCGCGAACGGGCATTATCGACGCGGTAAAACCGTTCAAAAATTCTTGGAAGGTTCTCTTTAGGTATTCCGATACCGTTGTCACGGACCTTTATATAAGCGTCTTTGTAGACCTTTTCGCAGGACACCTCAATCTTTCCCTTTTCAGGCGTGTATTTTACTGCGTTTGAGATAATATTTATAATAACCTGCTCTAATTTATCACGGTCTGTCATAACGTAGATGGGTGTTTTTTTAGCGCTTAAGGTTATATCCTGATGTTTTTCCTTTGCGGCAAAAAACATTTTCTCGACAATTTCCGCTACTAACTGCGATAAATTTACACGTTCAAAAGGCCTTAGCTGATACTGTCCCTCATCAAGTCTGGAAAGGGTTAAAAGGTCCTTTACAATTCTTGTCATACGGTCAGCTTCGCCTGCAATAGTGTCTAAAAAGCGGTTTTGAGTTTCTTTGTCATCTATATCCATATCCATAAGTGTTTCGGCATATGATTTCACGGTTGTAAGAGGGGTGCGCAGCTCGTGAGAGACGTTTGCCACAAATTCGCGGCGTGCATTTTCGAGCTTTTGCTGATTTGTGATATCGTGAACAACCACGATAATACCGCTTATCTTGTTTTCAAGATTAAAGGGGGCAAATGTAAAGCGGATAACTCTGCCGCCGATTACCGCCTCACGCTCTGTTTTTTTATCATCGTTAATATATATGATATTTCCCATAGAAATATCTGCACCTATTTCCTTAAAAAAGGTGTCAAACTGCAAATCGTCATAAAATGTTCTGCCGATTAAACGCTTTGCCTCAGGGTTTATATGGATAAGTCTTCCTGACAGATTAAATGCCAAAATACCGTCTGTCATATTCTGGAGTATGGTTTCCACCTTGTTTTTTTCTGAGTTTACTTCATTTACCGTGTGCTGAAGAGCCGAGGACATATAGTTAAAGGTATCGGAAAGAATTCCTATCTCGTCATCAGATTTTATTCCGCTTACGATGTCAAATTTTCCCTCTGCAATATGCTCGGTGCTTTTTGTCAGGTCGCGGATAGGTTTTGTAATTGTTCTGCCGAAGAAGTATCCCAGCAGAATGGATATAAGCACAGATACCAACAACGCCTCAACAAGTATAAAGAGTACATTTCGGGTTATAGAATTGATTTCGTCCTTTGTGTCCTCTACATAGACGATATATTGTTCGCCTATCGGAAGCGCATAATCCATATAGCTTTTCTGGGTGTTTACGGTATTTCCGACCTTTCCCGTCATAGCGAGGATTAAATTATCGCTTTTTTCGATAGAATTGCTCTTTGCCTCATCCGAGGTAAAAAGGACTTCTCCCGTTTTTTCGTCTAAAATACTGTAGAATCTGTATGTGTCAATGCCCAATGGACCTATATATGAGCTTACAATATCCCATATACTGCCTGCCCCTCCCGATTCGGCGCTTTTTTCAAGCTCGGAAACAAGAGCAGGCGTAAAAACCTGCTCCATCATAACGGAAAATTCATTGTTGTAAAGCTTTACGATATTCGTAGTCATAAATGTACCGATTACCGTCACAACCGAAAGAATTACCAATATAAAAATTGTAACAATTTTTGTTTGGATACTTTTAAACATGGTATCACGCCTTATTGAAGTAATATCCTACTCCGCGTTTTGTTATAATGTATCGGGGCATACCCGGGTCATCTTCTATTTTTTCGCGGAGGCGTCTTACGGTAACATCTACCGTTCTCACATCTCCGTAGTATTCATAACCCCAGACATTTTCCAAAAGATTTTCTCTTGAGAATATTTTCTCTGGTTGCTGTGCCAAGAATTTTAAGAGTTCGAATTCGCGAAGAGTTATATCAATAACCTTTCCGCGCTTAGAAACTTCGTATCTTTCAAGGTTTATTAAAAGCTCGCCGGACGAAATGGTTTCGCTGGTTCCGCCGGATTGCTGTTCACGGTCTATTGATGTACGGCGCAGATTTGCCTTTACTCTTGCGGTCAGTTCCCTTATTGAGAAAGGCTTTGTCATATAGTCATCAGCCCCAAGCTCCAAGCCCAGAACCTTGTCAACCTCTTCTTCACGCGCAGTAAGCATAATTATCGGCACGGAAGATTTTTCACGCACCTTTTTGCATACCTCAAATCCGTCCATTTTCGGTAGCATAACGTCAAGCAGTATCAGGTCGGGATTTTCCGAAAGCGCAAGGTTAAGCCCTGCCTCTCCGTCCATAGCCTCAACCACTCGGTAGCCTTCTTTTGTGAAATTGAATTTTAAAATATCTATTATCGCTTGTTCGTCTTCTACAATTAAAACACATTTTTCATTCATATTCGGGTTATCCCTCCTATATTTTTATTGAAAACGATAAAAACACTCTTCTATATTTTAACAGATTTTGTGCAATTCTTCAATACTATTTTAAAAATTATTTTTAAAAATAAACATTTTTTCGATAAATTTCGGCATTTTGGTTGGATATTTTATAAAATAGCGCATTAAGCAAACTTTTTTCAGAAAAATGTGGACTTTATAAAAGAAAGTGTGATATAATTATTAAATACTATGGATTATTTCGACCTTATTTATTTTTCCGTAGATGGGAAAAGAAAGGAATGGTTATATAAAATGGCAAATGGGACAAGAACGCCTAAAAGGGACGGTAAATCTTTAAATGCAAGAAAGCCGCAAAACAGGACGCATACGGGAAAGAGACCTCGGAAGTCCGAGGGGACAGGGCGCAGTATAAAAGAAAAGCCTGTAAAGATAAACCGATCCTATATATCGGCAGGACTTTTAATGCTAGTAGTATCGGTGATTATAGGGATATTTACATACAGCTCAAACCAGGATAAAATCGGCATAGGCGGAACAGCAATTCATAACTGTCTTTTAGGACTTTTTTCAACTAGCGCATATCTTTTGCCGCCTGCACTTTTCGGACTGGGAATATATACGCTGAAAGTAAAAAGGACGAATAAGCTTTTCGGCAAAATATGTCTCTGTGTTTTGGAAACAGTTTTGATAGGTGCGCTGATAATGCTTTTTTATAAGGGCGAATATCCGCATATTGCAAGCCTCTGGGGATATGGAATAAACGGAGGCGTGGGCGGCGGAGTGCTTGGAGGTATGGCCGCAGTTGCGCTTTCCAAGCTTATTGGAAGGACGGCGTCACTTATTGTTGTGCTTGCGGCGTTTGCGGCAGTGCTTTTTGCCATATTTAATTTCTCTTTTTCGGACCTCCGTGATATGCTTGCTGAATTAAAGCCCGAAAAAGAGGAAGAAGATACAGAATTTGTGCCTGTATATACAAAAGAAGATAAAATGATTGAGCAAAAAGCGGAAAAGAAAGAGGAAAAACCGCAGATAGATTTGGGATTTTTGGAGGAGGTAGCATCTCAGCTGCCACAGACCGAGGGAGTCAAAGAGCTTTTGGAGGAACAGAAAAAGAAGGGTGATGAAAAACCGAAAAAAGCGGAAAAGGCAACCGACGCCGAAAAGGAGGAGGTAAAGGGCGAGATAGAAAAATCGATTGAAAAGCCTTTTGCAAACTATGTATTTCCGCCAATTTCAATTTTGAACGAGGCAGCTAAGACT